>JACRCG010000163.1 GCA_016219145.1 Deltaproteobacteria bacterium
ACCAACAAGATCCGCCACCATGTTGTCGTTGATCAGGGCGGCAGACTGATGGGACTTATGACCCAGTCCGATCTGATCAACCACCTTGGACACGAATATTTTCTGGAAATGCGCAAGATCGATCAGGTCATGACAGTCGGCGTGACGACGGTTCCGCCTGATCTCCCCCTCGATTGGGCCATGGCCGCCATGGCCGGGCCTGGTATCAGCTGCGTTGTTGTGGCGGAAGATCGCTGTCCGATCGGTATTCTGACCGAACGTGACGCGGTCCAGTTGATGGCGGATGAAGTCGATCTGGAGAATGTCCTGATCAGCAGCGTCATGAGCAGCCCGGTCTTGACGGTAAAAGTCGGCACCACAGTTCACAAGGCTACCATGCTGATGAAAAAAGAGCATATACGCCGGGTAGTTGTCGTTGGCGAGGATGACAAGATCGCCGGGATCATCACCCAGTCGGATATCATCAAGGGGCTGGAAGGCAAATACATCGAACTGCTGAAAGAGATCATCCGGGAAAAAGAGGATGTTTTCAAACAAACCGCCCGTGAACTCCTGGACAAGACCGTTTACCTGGACAATATCCTCAATTCCACTGTCAGCATGGCGATAGTTGCCATGGACAGCTCATTTCGTATCAAATACTTCAACCCCCTGGCGGAACAGGTGTTCGATTGCCGCTCGGCCGATGCCATTGGCTGCTCTGCACAGGAATTGATTGCACTGGAGAAAATTTCCCTGCTTACATTGTACCGGGCGCGAGAGATTGTCGAAAAGGAGGGGCGGTGCCTGTTTCCTGCTGAAATCAAGCGGGACGGGGGCTCACTCTACTATGACGGCAGCCTTTCCGGAATAAGGGACAAGCAGGGAGCAGTGGTGGGCTTTGTGCTGATACTCAACGATGTCACCGAGCGTCGCCGTCATGAAGACACCATTCATCATCTGGCTTATCATGACGCCCTGACCGGCCTGCCCAACCGGACCCTGCTGAGCGACCGTCTCGGACAGGCGCTGGCCACCGCCAAACGGACCGGTATCGGCGGCGCACTCATGATCATGGATCTGGACCGTTTCAAGGATGTTAACGACACACTCGGCCACAGCATGGGTGACCTGCTGCTTCAGGCTGTGGCAGAGAGGCTCAAGGAGCTGCTGCGTAAAAGTGATACTGTTTCCCGCATGGGGGGGGATGAGTTCGTGCTGCTGCTGCCGAGCGTGGGGTCGTATGAAAACGCGGTCGTGACCGCTGCCAAGATTGTCACAGCTTTCCGGGAGCCATTTGTCTGCAATGATCACATCCTTAACGTGACCGCCAGCATCGGTATATCGGACTTCCCTGAAGATGGCGAAGATGCTGAAACACTTATGAAAAAAGCCGATATCGCTCTCTATCGAGTCAAAGAAACCGGCCGGGACAATTTCCAGCGCTTTACCGCAAAGCGGGTAAATTAACCCATAATCCTTAAAACGTCTATTATCACACAAAGCTCACAAAGTTCACCAAGAAAATCAGGAGATTATCAAAACGTACAATATAACCCTGTTGGTGAGTGCTTAAACCCACATAAGCCTATAATTTCTTAGTGTTCTTTGTGCCTTTGTGAGAGCCAGCTGTTTTTTCAGGTTAAATTTTATGGCTGCTGCGGAATGCAGCTTTTTACCACATCAGATCCCTGCCCGAGATAAATTCCCTGATTTCGCCGCTGACAGGATCCCGGAAGCTTATGGATTTGGCAAGCAGCTGTAACGGTTTGTCAAAATTGTCAACGCTCTCCGGCTGTAATTCAGGATAATACCTGTCGTTCAATATCCCGAACCCGAGTCCGCTCATATGAACCCGCAGCTGGTGGGTTTTTCCGGTCAGCGGTTGCAGTATGAAACGGGCCACTCCTCCCCTGACCTCAACCAGGCTGATGCTGGAGCGGGCGTTGATGCTGCCCGGCACACTCCTCATCCTGAACCACGGCTCTCCCCGCTCGATTCGATCCTCGATCTTCCAGGAAGCTGCTGTCTGATTCGGCGGACAGGCAGAAAGCGCCTCATAATTCTTTTCAACTCTCCCTTCCAGAAAAAGCTTTCCGTACAATCCGCGTGTCCTTCTGTTTACAGAAAATAGCACGATCCCGGCTGTTTCACGGTCAATGCGATGCAGCGGCGCCAGATCCTGAATTCCGGTTGTTCTGCGCAAACGATTCAACAGGCATTCTTCAACGTACTTGCCACCCGGTGTTACAGGAAGAAAATGCGGTTTGCAGGCGGCCAGAATCTCGCCGTCAAGGAACAGGATCTGCTCCTCAAAGGGGATGACCGGCTCGGCTCCGACTTCGCGAAAATAATAGATACGTTTCTGCGGGGCGTATTCTGTCGTCAGGGTGATCGGTCTGGCAGCATCGTCGCAGACCTTACCCTCTTGAATCCTTTTTCTCCAGACCTCGCCGGAAATTGCCGGAAATCTGCTGCACAGAAAAGAAATGATGGAAGGGTACGGTTTTGGGGCTATCGGCAGAGTGACTACGGAGGGGTGCTTCGAGATTGCCATGCCAATATTCCCTCGATCAGTCGCGCAACCCGGGATGGGTATCGCAGCAGGCGACATACAGTGCCAGGGCAAGGGCCAGAACAGCAGCAGAAATACCGAAACCCCACTGATAGGCCGCCAGCGGCAGCGCGCTTCCGGCGGGAGTTTTCCAGCAGCCTATGACCAGCCCGACCATCTGCTGAAACATGGCTGCACCCAGAATAACGAAAAAATTAAGGGCGGTCAGGGCTGTCCCGGCGATGGAGAGCGAAAAGGATTCCTTCACCTGGGTGTAGAGAATGTAAAGGGCGGAGCTGCTGAATCCGAGCAGCCAGCAAAGTACTGTCAGCCCCCGGCGGGGCAGAGGCAGATGCAGCGCCAGGCCGGAAAACAGCAGCAGCATCGCGCATAGTCCCGCCAGCACAAGCGGCTTGCGGCACTTCAGTTTATCTGACCAGCGCCCCCAGATCGGAGCACCGAAGACAACCCCGACCGGAATGGCCAGGATTACGCTGCTGGCGTCTGACTTGCTCATGCCATAAGTGTCTATCAGGTAGGGGACGCCCCATAAACCTTGGGCGGCTATCAGGGCGCCATATGAGGCAAACCCCAGTGGAGCCAGGTACCAGAAAGCAGCGCTGCCGAATACCGTGCGGAGTCCGGCCCGGACATCGGCAGGAGAGGGGGGGGTATAGATCGCAGCGCCGTCAGGCTGCGGAGGTCGATCACGTACAATCAGATACATGCCGCCGGCCAGCAGCAGCGTTACAACCGCCATGCTGCCGCAAGCTCCACGCCAGCCCAGTTTGTCACTCAGCCATGCCAGGGGAGCGGTAGCGCCAATGCCCCCCATGTTGCCGATGGCGATCAAAATAGTGGATAAAGTGGCAAATTCATGTGCTGAAAACCAGGTGGTCAGTATTTTAAAAGAGCCCATCAGTACGGCAGCCATGCCGAGTCCAATGCCGGCCCGCGCCATAACCGCCACTGCGCCGCTGCCGGCCAGGGCAAAAGCCACCGCGCTGGCTGCGCCGAAACAGGCCAGCAGGCTGATGACGATGCGGGGGCCGAAACGATCAAGAAAAGGACCCATCGGCAACTGCGCCAGGCCGAAGGAGTAGAAAAAGGCCCCGCCCATCAACCCCAGAATTTCGGGGGATAGAAGCAGATCACGCGCCAGATCGCCGGCAATGACCGCATTGGAGACCCGCCAGAAACCAGAGATGACGTAGGTACAGCAGCACATTGCAAAGATATACCAGCGGTATGACGGGGAGGCGCTAAGAGTCATGGATTTAATCCTGGCATGCACATCTGTTTTTTGGACTGAAGCAAATATATCCGGCACCGGATCTGGCGCGATAACTGAAAGATTCCCGGTGACTCTATCATGCTGACGGTCAGCATGCATTATATTTCATCAACATGTTGACATATCATTACTCTGCTGTAGTCTTGAGCAAGCTCGGCCATCTGTTTCAGAGCCATATTCCGGATGAGCAGCAATTCAGGAGGGCAACATGATTCTGTACATTATGCGGCATGCTGAAGCGGTGGAAAGGAGTGAAACCTTGCCGGAGGAGTGGCGCTATCTGACGGGAAAAGGGCGTTTGGCAGCTGAACAGATGAGTTCTGCGATTGCCGGATCCGGTCCCAAGCCGCGCCTGATTCTGACCAGCCCTTTGCTTAGAGCGGTGCAGACGGCCGAAATACAGGCTGCAAAGGCCTGCCGGAAAAAAGAGCTGATTGTCAGCGCACTGCTCAGCCCCGGCGCTGATATGGATGAGCTGATTGCTTGTCTGACGGAGCGAAAAGGCGCAAAGCGCGTCATGGTGGTCGGTCACGAGCCTCAGCTTGGTGCTCTGGTAACGGCGCTGCTTGGCCGCGCTGATGGCAGCATTACTCTGAAAAAGGGCGCCTGTGTGGCTCTGGAGCTTAGTTCCGGCAGAAAACCAGAGAGCTCGTTTCTCTGGTACATGACGCCGGGCGGGAAGCGGATCAGCTCCTTCAAAAAGGCTTTCCCGCAGAAGGTGCGCTGAAAGTGCCGACAAAAAAAGCCCGAGTGGCAGCTGATTCGTCAGCCATTCTGAAGCGCTGCCGCAGCATGCTCCTTGCCGGATGGGAGGATCTGCGTGCGACAAGACGTGCCGTACTCAAAACATTTGATCCTGATGATATTCATGACTTAAGGGTCGCTTCACGCCGGTTCCGGGCTTTGGTTAAGCTGTTTGAACCCTGGATGCCTTCGAAAAATGCAGCGTCGATGAATAAGAAAGTCCGGAAATTGACGAGGACTTTGGGCGTATTGCGTAATATTGACGAGGCGCAGCTCTTTTTCAGGCGTCACAGCTCGACCGATTCCGGACCTGAAAGCCTGCTCTGCCGTGATCTTCCGGAGATGCGCGGCGATGAGATGAAGCGGGTCGCAAAAACACTTGCGCTCTTCGATCAGAACGGCCTGGAGCGGGTCGTGCAAAAACTGGCAGTCAGCCTGGAAAAAGAGCGCTCTGCGGACGGCGACAGCATTTCACTGCCGGGCTATTTTTCGAATATCTCCATCAGCCTGTTTCAGGCAATACACGCTCTTCTGCCTGCCGCAGCCTTCCGAGAGGCCCGGGAAACCCGCCATTCACTCCGGATTGCCATTAAAAAATGGCGCTACTTCCTCGAAATCGCAGGACCGGCTCTTGATTTTGATTGCAGCTCAATACTGGGATTGCTCAGGGAATACCAGAGTATTCTGGGAGGGATGAATGATGTCGCCGAGTTCGGCCGGCTCTGCGAAAAACTGACGCTGTCTCAGCATGAGCGCGGCATTGTTGAAAATATTTTGCGAGCAGAAGATGAAATATTGCTTGAAAAGTTTGAAGAACTGATCAGGCAAAAACCGCTTACTTACTATTTCGTGGCCTGATCGATCAGGGGCTGGATAAAAAAAGAGGGTCAGCCAAACGGCGACCCTCTTTGCATAACCGAAGAACAAAAAATCAGTCCACGGATTTCCTCAGAAAAGTCGGGATGTCGTACTGGTCTTCATCCTCCTCGATAAATGAAACGGTCGGGCGGATACGGGTGATGTTCTCGGTTTTCTGACGGTCGCGGATGAAAGTCGGACTGTCAAGCGAACTCCTTCCGGCAGAGTGTTTTTCAGCAATGGCAATACTGTTTCTGCGGAAATCGCGGCCTTTTTCGGTGTCGAAACGGTCGCCAAAACCGGTGGCAATCACGGTTACCTTGATGGTGTCACCCATCTCGTCATCCCTGACAACACCGATCTTGATGTTGGCGTCTTCGTGTACTTTCTCGTGGACAATCCTGTTGACCGTGTTGTAGTCGTCCATCGTCATGGAGGCCGAGCCGGTGATGTTGACCAGTACACCCTTGGCGCCGGAGATGTCGTTGTCTTCCAGCAGCGGGCTGGATATGGCGTTGCTGACCGCGTCGGCGGCGCGATTATCGCCGGTGCCGACCCCGATGCCCATCATGGCCATGCCGCGAACACTCATGACTGTTTTTACATCTGCAAAGTCAAGGTTCATCAGGCCTGTGGACGTAATCAGCTCTGCTATACCCTGAACAGCCTGCCGCAGGACGTCGTCTGATGGTTTGAAGGCATCGAAAAGGGACATGTTGCGGCTGGCCAGGCTGATCAGGCGATCATTGGGGATGATGATCAGAGAATCAACGTGTTTTTTGAGTTCGGAAATGCCTTGCTCGGCCAGTGCTGAACGGGCCTTGCCCTCGTAGGTGAACGGCTTGGTGACGACACCCACGGTGAGTACGCCGGTTTCTCTGGCGGCCTCGGCTATCACCGGTGCAGCGCCGGTGCCGGTGCCTCCGCCCATGCCGGCAGCGATGAACACCAGATCGGACCCTTTGAGGGCCTCGACCAGTTGTTCCTTGTTTTCAAGGGCTGCTGCCGTACCGATCTCGGGTTTGGAGCCGGCCCCAAGGCCTTTGGTCAGTTCGCGGCCGAGCTGCAGCTTGACTGGAGCCTGGGAAGTGCGCAGTGCCTGTGCATCGGTATTGGCGACAATAAAGTCAACTTTATGTATATTACCGGCGATCATGGTGTTGACGGCATTTCCACCACCGCCGCCCACTCCGATCACTTTGATAACAGCGCTTTGTTCAATGGCCTCATCAAATTCAAACATGCATTCTCCCCCTTAGGCAATGGCAATGACTAGTCCGTTGTTGGTGAAATGTAACCTCAATTTTGCCAAGAATCAAAGGAAAAAATAAAAAAAATTTACGCTGGAAATGGCCCTTTAAAAAACAGAGTGTTAGGAGGATGTGACGGAAGTCAATTCCGTCAACAATAATAAAACAGGCCGCTCGCCGGAGAAACTCCGGAAAGCGGCCCGCGTATTTTATGAATAGTTACATTAGAAAAACTCTCGGAACCAGGTCCTCATCCTGCCGAATACGGAACCGAACAGGCTTCCTTCCGGCTTGTTGGAGGGGAACTCGCGAGCTCCGGAATTGCGGCT
>JACRCG010000159.1 GCA_016219145.1 Deltaproteobacteria bacterium
ACATTGCAAAACGCTATTTCGTAATTTACCTGATTCGTCATCAGAAAATTGAGCAGCCTTGAGTAGTTTCTGAACGGAAACGAGCAACCTGCCAACCTCAATCACAAAAAGGAGGAATGCATCATGAAATTGATTAGGGCGTATTTGTGTATGATGTTGACCGTAGCGGTCATCGCTTGTGGAGCGGGTGTTGCCGGCGCCGCATCGGATGTGGTGACCCTCAAGGTTGCTCACTTCCTGCCGACCAGTTCCAATGCACATCAAAGAGCGATCGTGCCTTGGTGCGACAAGATCAGCAAGGAATCGGGTGGCAAGCTCAAGTGTCAGATCTATCCTTCCATGCAGCTGGGGGGCACCCCTGCTCAGCTCCTGGATCAGGCGAGAGACGGGGTGGCCGATATTGTTTGGACTGCTCCGACCTACCAGGCCGGCCGCTTTACCAAGACCGAGGTGTTCGAACTGCCCTTCATGGCGAAGAAGGCGGAAACGGGGAGCCAGGCCCTGTGGGACTATATCCAGAAAAACTCCCTGGACGAGTTCAAAGGAATCAAGCTTATCTTTACCCATCTGCATGACGAGGCCCCGCTTCATTTCGGCAGGAAGTCGGTCAAGACCCTGGAAGACCTTAAAGGCGCCAAGGTCCGTGCTCCAACACGCCTGTTATCCAAGGCACTGACTGCGCTCGGTGCGGTGCCTGTGCAGATGCCGGCGCCGGCTGTGCCGGAGTCGGGTTCAAAAAATGTTGTGGATGGTGCCAGTCTGCCCTGGGAGGTAATGACGGCCCTCAAGATGCAGGAAATCTGCAAAACACATACATCGACTGGTCCGAAGCACGCTACGATCTCCAATACCTTTTTGGTGTTTGCGATGAATCAGGCCAAGTACAACAGCCTTTCGCCGGAATTGAAAAGGGTTATCGACCAGAACAGCGGTCGCGAGGCATCTAAGTGGGCTGGCAGGCTTTGGGACAGCTTTTCCGAACCGGCACGCAAGATCGCCCGTGATCGGCACAACACTTTTAATGTCTTGACCGATGCTGAGTTCAGCCGATGGGTAAAGGCGACCGAAACCGTTGATGACGAGTGGATGAAGGAAGTCGCGGCAAAGGGTGGTAACGGCAAGGTCTTGTTGGAAAATGCCCGGGCTTTGTTGAAAAAGTACAATGATTAACGACTGCCGGTCACCAAGCACCGAGTCTTAATATGTTTGTTCGTTACGGGCGGTGGTTTTGAAACACCGCCCGTAACGTTTCTCGTATCAACCCCGAAGACCTTTCCTCGCTATCAAACCTTTCCAGCTGCGAATAACGCTTCTGGGGCAAGAACGTCGTTACGAACGAGTTGGTATTGTGATGATGTTCTTCTGGTTACGGATGGAACAACGTAACCGGCGGCGGATTGCTGGCGGTAGTTGTCTGAAATATAGTATGTCATACGAAATATAGTAGTTATCCTGAAGATGCATTCGTTGGAGCTCTCCTCGCACTCCCATCAATATCCCGCCTAGTTAGAAGACATTTGCTTATTCCAACACCATCCTCTGTTGTAAATCACCTACTAAATATCGGATATACCGAGTCCAGATTTGGAAAGCAAAAAAGATTATATGGTTAAATGTTATAAAATTAGCTTAGTTACCCTGCTTGGTCCAGGTTGCATAGCTGTGGCACATATGGTGCAAAACACTATTTTAACAACAAAGGTCCAGATACTCAGTCAAACACAATGTTTCTGAACGGAAAATATCATCTATGCGAAGGGAGAGGTACCACTATGTCCATTAAGGATAACACTGAATTATTAAAGAGAATCAGGCACTCAGCTCTCCACTCGAAGATCATGAATGCCGAGGAAACCATTCCGCTGTTCAAGAGCGGCATGTACCTCGGATTCTCGGGTTTTGCCGAGGGGCACCCTAAAACGGTCCCGGGGCTGCTGGCCGATTACGTGGAAAAGAATGGCCTTGCCGGAAAGATGAAGTTTAACGTCTATACCGGTGCTTCCATTGGAACGGATGTGGACGACCGCTGGGCAAAGCTCGGCATGCTCGCCAAGCGTTGGCCCCATCAGCAGGGGAATGTGATTCGCAAGGCAATAAATGCCGGCGAAGTCAATTACGGCGACCGGTATCTTTCCCTTTACGCCCAGGATTTCGGTTACGGCTTCTATACCCTCGAAAATGATGGGAAGATTGATATTGCTATCATTGAGGCAAGCTGTATTACGGAGGATTGTGGAATTGTTCCGACTCTGGCAGTCGGCATTATTAATGAGATTATTGCGCGGGCGGAAAAGATAATCATTGAAATCAATACGAAAATACCTTCGCTGGAAGGTCTCCATGACTGCGTTGATGTGACTGCTCCACCCAATAAGAAGGTCTATAATATCCAGAACGTGAGAGACCGAATCGGATCCACCAGTATTCCCTGTGATCCGGCCAAGGTAGTAGCGATTGTCGAATCGTACAAGGATCCGGTTGGCCGACCGCTGGGTGCACCTGACGGGAATTCCGTTCTGATTGCCAACCACATTATCGACTTCCTGCAGCATGAAGTGAAGTGTGGCCGTTTGCCGAAGAATCTGCTGCCGCTTCAGTCGGGAGTGGGATCCATCGCCAACGCAGTTGTTGGTGGTATCCTCAATAGCCCTTTCGAAAATCTGACCGTCTGGACCGAGGTGCTTCAGGACAACCTGCTTGACATGTTTGATTCCGGCAAGCTCGACTACGTGACAACGGCCTCCTACTCGCTTTCCGAAAACGGGATAAAGCGCCTGCTGGCAAACTGGGACAAATACACCTCCCGGACCCTGATCCG
>JACRCG010000167.1 GCA_016219145.1 Deltaproteobacteria bacterium
AATGAAGTTTAAATTTTTCTCGTACTATGATACACAAGCAGAATTGTATACAGAGTCAGGCAGGATACAAAACTAATTATTTTGGAGGATTGGTAATGTCAGAACAGAATCCGCAGGTCATGCTGGAAACTTCCATGGGAAATATCAAAATCGAACTTTTCAAGGAGAAGGCGCCGCTTACGGTAAAAAACTTTCTCTCCTACGTCAAGGACGGCCACTATGACGGCCTGATCTTCCATCGTGTCATCAAGGACTTCATGATCCAGGGCGGCGGCATGAACGAGAACCTGGAGACTAAAAAAACCAAGTTCGCCATCAAGAACGAGGCTACCAACGGCCTGAAAAACACACGCGGCACACTGGCCATGGCACGGACCGCGGTTGTAGATTCAGCCACCTGCCAGTTTTTCATCAATACCGTGGATAACGCCTTCCTCGATCATCAGGGCAAGCATCAGGACCGTTTCGGGTATTGCGTCTTCGGACAGGTTCTGGATGGCATGGATGTCGTCGATCAGATCCGGGCGGTCAAGACCGGCAACAAGAACGGTCATTCGGATGTTCCCGTTGAACCGGTATTCATAAAATCAGCCAAGCTGATAGAACAGGAGGCGTAACCATGAGCAGCGACCAAGTCTGTTATACCTTTGATGCCGCTGTGGAAATGGCCATCAAGATGGAGGAGGAAGGGTTCCGCAACTATCTGGGAGCCATCCGTCAGCTGACCAATAAAGGAGCCAGGGAGCTGTTGCGCGATAACGCGCTGGACGAGCTCAACCACAAGCACCAGCTGGAAAAAGCACTGCTGGACGGGCGCATGGAGGGGAGCGAAGTCCTTGAACAGACTATTCCGACCATGCGACTGGATTACGTCTTCAAGAAGCAGGAACTGGGACCGCAGTCAGGGGTACGCGAAGCGCTGGTTTATGCGATTCACCTTGAAAAAGGTGCGGTTGATTTTTACGGAAAGGTCTCGGATGGCTGCGCCGGTGCCCCGATGGGGAAATTGTTCGCGCAGTTGCACAAGGAAGAGAGCCGCCACCTGCAGGCCCTTGAGGACCTGTACGAGCAGCACTTCATGACCGAGAACTGAAATACATAGACGGCTGTTGTCTGTGTGCCGTTCATAGTCGGATTGTTTTCAAACTGGCCGGCCGTTGCCATCTGTTTTCAGTTGGCACGGTGCGGCCGGTTTCGTCTTTGGGGCTGGAGTCACCGATTCCGGGGAAAACGGTGCCTTCGAAGGAGTTCCGTCCGGGAACGTTTTTGCCAGCGGAGTTTGTATGAATTATGCCAAGCTTTTGATTTCAGTGATGGCGGTGATCGCCATTGCGCTCTTTTTTTATTTTGACCTGCAGCAATTCCTGACCCTGGAGGCGCTCAAGGCCAATCATCAGGCGCTGCTCAGTTTCAAAGAGGCTCATACGGCTGGTATGGTGGCGGGCTTCATGGCGCTGTACATACTCCAGACAGCGTTGTCGCTCCCGGGCGCGGCCATTCTGTCACTGGCTGCGGGCGCCATATTCGGTGTCGTAATGGGGACTGTCTATGCGATGATTGCCGCTACGATCGGGGCCGTGCTCGCTTTCCTGGTGACGCGCTATCTTCTGCGGGATGCGGTTATTTCAAGATTCGGCGGGAAGCTGGAAACATTGAACCGTGAGCTTGAACAGCGCGGCTTCAATTATCTGTTGTTTCTGCGGCTGGTGCCGATCTTCCCGTTTTTTCTGATCAACCTGGCTGCCGGACTGACGCGGTTGCCGCTGCGGACTTTCGTGCTCGGTACGGCGATAGGCATCATCCCGGGAGGGTTCGTCTACGTCAATGCCGGCGCCAGCCTGGCCACCATCACCTCCCTTTCGGGCATAGCCTCGCCGCGTGTGCTCGGTTCCTTTGCTCTCCTGGGTCTGTTTGCGCTGCTGCCGGTACTTTACTCCAAGTTCAGGGGGGAACGCGGCAAGCTTTGATCACTGAATTTCAGAGGCATCATTTGTCTATAAAAAAGTCCGTTTACCATGCGCTGGTAAACGGACTTTTTTATTAATTCAGGGGCTCTGTCAGGTTAATTGAAGTTTATCCTGAGGGCATTGGGCCTGTTGGTAATGGTGTACTTCGGGAAGGCTGCCGAAGCGTCAAGCACAACCCTTACGTGTGTCTTGTAAATTCCGACTCTTGCCCTGGCAATTCCGAATTTCTTGATCAGAACCGGTTTGGCCTTCAGAGAACTCCCGGCGCCTGGTATATCGATAGAAACCCGCTCCGGTTTCGACAGCGTGATGATCTTGTAGTCGCCGACTGTGCCATCGGTCTGGATATCAATGTACGAATCTCCGGCCACGATCTTTTTGATGGTTACCGCGGCGGACCTGGCCGGGGTCGCCGGTACCACCGGTACCACCGGTTCCAGCTTTTTCGAACGGGCCGGAGGAGGGAGTGCCGGCATGGCGGCAGCGGTAGTGGCCTCCCTGGGCGGTGCAGTTGCGTTGCCCGGTGTTGCGGTCTGTTCGTCGAGTCCCAGCGGATCCTCCTCTTTTGTTTCCTTCACCGGAGCTTGAGCCAGCGTGGCTGGTTTGGCTTCGGCCGGAGCTTGCTTCTGCTCAACCGGTGCGGATGCTGCCGGCTCGGAAACCTGCAGCTGCTTGGAGTCCGGTGCCGCGGCGACAGGTTCAGGGTTGGCCGTGGTGCCGTTGAATGTTGCCGTCAACTGCTTGCGGTCCGGGCTGGCCGAAACTGATATGTCCGCCTGGCTTGTCAGGTTGAATATGATCCTGCTTGCCGGCATACCGGAAATCTGGGCATTGTCCACGCTGATGCTGGATACGATTCCCTTGTTTACAATAATAAGCGGTTCGATCTTTTCGGGATTGACATCAGCTATGTCTACCACGGTACGCGCTTCACCCGGAATCTTGTAATAGGTATATGTCATAGGTATATACGCGCTTATTTCGATTGAAACGGCAGTCCCTGAAACGACCGGCTTTACGTCAAGCAGTTCTGCCGCCTGGGCTGATGCAAGGATGCATGCAGTCAAGGCAACTGATATAAAGGCTGATATAAATTTTTTCATTTTGATGCCCCCCTTGAATCTGATATTCACTGTGTCGAAATTTTACGAATGTGTTATATCACATCGCATAATTATTTCACGAATAAATTGAAACAGCATTTTGGAGAACTGATAATTTGACAGAGGGATTGTTTAGCGCCAATAAGGTTAAGCCGGTTTTCGTGCTGTGCCTTGCCGTTTCAATCGGGTTGCATCTGGCTTCAGTACTGTTTCTTGCCTATATCTGGACAGCTCCGGGCGCGGTAAACAGCGCAAGTTATCTGGAGATGCGTGACCTTGTGTCAATTCCGGCCGACTCGCCGGCCCCGATCATTTCCAGGCCGCCTGCCGAATCCCCGGCGCAGGGACAGCGGCAGGCGCTTCCTGTACCCGATCAGGAAAAACCGTCTGAACCGGAATCCACAGCTCCCGAGACAGCTTCAGTTCCGGATATCACCACAACACCGCTCGGCCTCGGCATGTTCCACGGTTTCGTAAGTTCTCTTGGCGACGGTGTTACCCTGAGGGCTGACATCCGCGATTATTATCTGTTGCTGGTTGAGAGGATAAACCGGCAGTGGTGGGATCGGGCCGGGATGCTGAAGGAGGCGGTTCGCCAGGACGGATCTGCTGTTTTGATGATCCTGAGGGATGGCACCCTGCTTGACAGGCGCATTAACAGGGGAACCGGGTCGGCGGAAGCCGATCGGGCTCTGCTGGAGTCCATCGACAAGTCCGCTCCGCTGCCACCGCTTCCTGAAAGTTATGAGCGGGACGTGTTTACAGCTCCGCTCAAGATTACAGCTCCGCTGCAGCTTTTCCGCAATGTGCGCTGACATTTGCTGCTGGTATGGGACTTTTGCATTTGCTTGAAAAAGGGGTGCGCCGGCACGGATTTGATCTTATGTTGCCAGGGAGGCTACTTCAGGCCAAAGTCATTCAGGTCGTCATCGGAGAAATCCAGCGAACTTTCGAGGTTTGCTGCGTTGAGGCGGGAGCTTACATCCCGGAAACCGGGGTTGCTGGAGTCAATTTCATTCAGCAGCTTGGTGGCCTGTTCGGTTTTTCCTGCGTATTCATAGGTAAGAACCAGTTCGTATTTTACAGCGCTGGAATCTTCAAGGCTCAGGCCAGGTTTCAGCAGGGCATTCAAGACGCTCTCCGCGGTGTCGAATTCGCCGCGATCGCGCAGGCAGACCCCCTGCATGATCAGGCATTCCAGCCGGCGGGAGGCGTCTGATGATGCCTGGCGGAATTCGTTGATGGCCTCGTCATACAGTCCCATCTCCTTGAAAGCCAGCCCCAGGTCGAAATGCGACTGGGCATCCGAATTATCCATTTCGTTGCCGAAGCGGACGCCTCGCGGAGAGGTTGCGATGCTGTCAAACAACCCGCCGACCGAGTCGAGCCAGTTGTCGGTTGTTACGTCATCGACGCTTTCCTGATCTGTCTGCATGAGATCGGAGTCGTCGTCGATGTCAAGTTCGATCTCTATCTCCAGATCACCGGCGGTATGTTCCTCCGGTCCCGGTTCTTCAGCTTCGGCAAGCGTTTCACTGAAAACCCCAACGTCACGGACTTCAGCCGCGGATGTTTGAGCCGCTTCCGTTGCGGGTGGTAAGGTTGGGGCGGATACTTCGGAAGCGAAGTCCTCTTCCGTAAAATCAAAGCTGGACGCCGGTTCTGGAACCGATGCCGCTTCACGGCTTTCGCCAGCCAGGCTGAGCAGCGATTGCAGTTTTGAAGTAAGCGCATCGACGTTGCCATCTTTGCCCGAGGCCCTGGCAATCCTGATCATTCCTTCGATGATCTTGATGTTGAT
>JACRCG010000162.1 GCA_016219145.1 Deltaproteobacteria bacterium
CTTCACATTATCGAAGGCATTACCATACCCACCTTTGTAATCAACAAGAACCATATCGTTACACACTGGAACCAGGCCTGTGCAAACATTACCGGCGTACCGGCAGACGAGGTAATCGGAACCCGTCAGCAATGGCGGGCCTTCTACTCTTCCGAACGGCCGGTCATGGCGGATCTGATCGTGGACAGAGTCATCGAAGATATGGTGGCAAGACATTACGGGGGAAAGTACCTGCATTCAAAAATCATTGACGGAGCCTATGAAGCCGAGGATTTCTTCCCGCATTTCGGTGAAGCAGGCAAGTGGCTCTATTTTACCGCAGCGCCGCTCAGGGATTCCAACGGACATATCAGCGGCGCAATTGAGACACTTCAAGACATTTCGGAGCGACGTAAAGCCGAACTTGCGCTGAAAGAGAGCGAACGACTTTACCGCGAACTGAGCATAACCGACGGGCTCACCCGTCTATACAACTCACGCCACTTTTTCGGCCGCACCAGGGAGGAGATAGTGCGCTGCAACCGCTATGCATCTCCGCTCTCACTGATACTGCTTGATGTGGATAATTTCAAGAAGTTCAACGACACTTACGGCCATATCGACGGTGACCGTGTACTGGCCGGACTGGCGGATGTTATCAGGGAAAGTATCAGGGGGGTCGACTCCGCCTACCGTTATGGCGGAGAAGAGTTCATCGTGCTTTTCCCGGAAACAGAGCCCGGGGAAGCAGTTATAGTTGCCGAAAGAATCAGGCAGAGCTTCGAGCAGGCCAAGTTTTTTCCAGCCAATGGAATCTGCGTGAATATGACCGTCAGCATCGGCGGCGGCAGTTACCATTTCGGAGAGGACCTGACCAGTTTCGTCAAACGCATCGATGGGGCCATGTACGAGGCCAAGAGGCTCGGGAAAAACAGGGTGGTCTTTGTCGAATAGCTTGCTGGTGGCTAACAACCTGACTCGTTGTAAAAAAAAGAGGGCGATTCCGGTCACCACGGGATGCCCCCCTTTTTAATCGGATTAGTGCCTTATCGACTATTTTGCCGACAGGAAAGCTGCAGCACCGTGAATTCGTCTGACAGCCTCTTCCATCCCCAGCACATTGATGATTTCGCCAATGCCGGGCGCCTGGGTTCCTCCCGACAGGGCGATTCTGACCGGTTGCCCCACCTGGGGCATCTTCCACCCGTGTTCGCTGCAGATTTCCTTGAATAGTGCGTCAATACCGCCGGGATCAGTAGCGGTGGAGACCGCCAGCTTTTCGGCTACGACAGCGAATACCGCCAGCAAGTGTTCCTTTTCGAATTTTGCCATCGCGGCCTCATCATACTCTTGCGGCGCATTGTAATAAAAAACGGCACGCTCGGCCATTTCTTCCAGGGTCTGAGCCCGTTCCTGCAGGGTTCTGACAACCAGCATCAGGTCCGGACCGCCCAGAGTTGTAACTTCACGCTTGGATAGATGCGGAAGCAAAAGGTCCGCCAACCGCTCCGTATCGCAGTTTTTTATGTAATGGGCGTTCAGCCAGAGCAGCTTTTCAGTATTGAAAACCGAAGCCGAGCGTCCCACGTTATTCACATCAAATTTTTGTATCATCTCGTCCAGACTGAAGATTTCGTCATCACCATGGCTCCACCCCAGACGTACCAGGTAGTTGAGCAGAGCTTCCGGCAGAAAGCCCATATCGCGGTAGGCGATTACGCTGGTGGCGCCGTGGCGCTTGGAGAGCCGCGCCTTGTCGGCGCCGAGAATCATCGGAACATGGGCAAACTGCGGCACCGGGAAACCCAACGCCTGGTAGAGCTGGATCTGGCGCGGGGTATTGTTTACATGGTCATCACCGCGGATGACCGTGGTTATGCGCATGCTGGCGTCATCGATTACAACGCAGAAGTTGTAGGTCGGAGTGCCGTCAGTACGCTGTATCACAAGGTCGTCCAGCTCTTCGGCCGGGAACGCGATCCGTCCCTTGATCAGGTCATCGAAGGCCACCTCTCCCCCCTGCGGTGCGCGGAAACGTACCACATGCGGTGCGTCAGGCTGGTCAGCACGTTCACGGCAGGTCCCGTCGTACTTCGGCTTGCGCCCCTCTTTCATCGCCAGCTCGCGTTTACTTTCAAGTTCGTCGGCACTGCAGTAACATTTGTAGGCCTTGCCCTCGTCCTGCAGCTTCCTGACAAACTCCTTGTAGAGTTCGAAGTTGTCCGACTGGTAGTAGGGCCCTTCATCCCACTCCAGGCCAAGCCACTGCATCCCCTGCAGGATTGCGTCCACCGATTCCTTGGTGGAGCGTTCCACATCGGTGTCCTCGATACGCAGGATGAATGTGCCGCCCTGTTTCCTGGCCAAAAGCCAGTTGAACAGTGCGGTGCGAGCTCCGCCAACGTGCAGGTAACCGGTCGGACTGGGGGCAAAGCGGACTCTTAATTCTGACATTATGATGTTCTCCTTGATATTGAATGAGGCCCGGCATACGATCGTAAGCCGTTTGCATCAATGCAGCTGTTTACCGCACAACGTCCCGGATCAATTGC
>JACRCG010000168.1 GCA_016219145.1 Deltaproteobacteria bacterium
CAGAATCGCGAGCGACTCATTGTTGTCGGGCATCGCGGAAATTTCCAGTTTCCACTTGAATCAAAACGAAAGGTGACCGCTGGTGAAGCTCTTGAAGAAATGGCCTTTGCAGTGCCTGATGACGCTAAATTCCTCACTCCTAGCATGGACAAGTACGTGGCAAACTATGAGAAGGCTTCAAAGTGCATTAACCCAAGAGACTTGTACTTGGACAGACCGGCCAGGACCCTGACTTGCCGTAATTTAGCGGGTGCAACCGGTGACATGCAAAGGATTCGTCTGCCTGACGGCAGGCGGCGGCGGTTAACCGTTCGAGAGGCGGCCAGACTTCAAAGCTTTCCGGATTGGTATAATTTTCAAGGAGTAGAAACCAGTCAGTATTATCAAGTTGGCAATGCTGTCCCGCCACTATTTGCCAACGCCATTGCACAATCAGTCAGGGCATATCTTGAATCCAGCATCCGCCATAGCAGTTACGAAATCCTGTATCGTAATTTGCCCAAGCAAACGGAATTATTTGTGTTTGAACCGAAAGAGGAGACTTACGCCGTGCCCGATTTCATGCCCAGCAGCAAAAAATCAAAAGCCATAAAAAAAGTTATCAACGAGGCTCTGTATATTCTCAACAGTCTTGGCATTCCGTTTGACAGCACGACCGAACGAAGACTTGAAAAAATGGGGATGGCGTTCTTAGCTGTTGTGGACGTGAAATCCAGCGGCCAGTGGAAGGAAGCAAAACAGAGTGACGGCGGCTGGGCGCCACAAACCCGTCAAATCATTGAATACATTAACCAGCACTTTGAAGAATCAATATCGAGCGGCTCGTATGACGACATAAGACGTAAGGATCTTAAGCTGCTAACCGTTGCTGGCATCGTCGAACGCAGTGCAAATGCACCAAACGCCGCGACTAACAATCCTACCCGGGGATATGCCCTCAACCCGCAGTATTCTTTTATCGTACGCACATTTGGCTCTGACGGCTGGGGAGACGATGTAGATGAACTCTTGGCCGAGACAGGAACTCTACGAGATCGTTTATCAAACATTCGTGAGATTGATACCGTTTCAGTAACTATACCCGGTGGTAAGACGTTGTCATTCTCACCTGGCGAACACAATGACCTTCAAAAAGCGGTCATTGAAGATTTTCTGCCACGCTATGGATTTGGTGCTGAATTGCTTTATGTTGGAGATACTGCCAACAAATTTATCCTTCTGGAAAAAGACAAACTCAACGAACTTTCATTTTTTGAACTCTCACATGATGCGCTGCCAGATGTGATTGCCTATAGTCGAACAAAAAACTGGCTCTTTCTGATTGAAGCCGTTCATAGCTCTGGGCCGGTCAGCGCTGTTCGGCTGGAAGAATTGAAGCTATTAACAAAAGATTGTTCAGCAGGCATTATTTACGTGACAGCTTTTCTTGACAGAGCAACCTTCAGAAAGTTTGCGCCAGACATCGCCTGGGAAACTGAAGTATGGATCGCTGACGCACCAGATCATCTGATTCACTTTAACGGAGACAAATTCTTAGGGCCCTATAAATCAGAATCTTCCTAGACCGATGTCCCCCCGCACCATCCTCCATCTCGATATGAACGCCTTCTTCGCCTCGGTCGAACAGCAGGCCAATCCCGAGCTGCGCGGCCGACCGATTGCGGTGATCGGCAGCGGCGGCAGAACGGTCATCACCACCGCCTCCTACGAGGCCAGAAAGCTGGGCGTCAAGACCGGCATGGCGGTCTGGGAAGCCAAACGCTGCTGTCCGGAGATAACACTGGTGGTCGGCGACAACCGCAAGTACACCTGGACCTCCAGCCGCATCGTCGAAATGATGAAGGAATATACGCCGCTGGTTGAGGTCTTCTCGATCGACGAAGCCTTCCTCGACCTGACCGCTTCACTGGGCATCTTCGGCACCCCGGAGCGGGTTGCCTATCTGCTGAAAGCCCGCATACGGCACACCTTCGGCCTGCTCTGCTCGATCGGCATCGCCCCCAACAAGCTGCTGGCCAAACTGGCCAGCGACATGCACAAACCGGATGGCCTGACCATCATCAGGCCGGAGGATGTCAGCCGCGTCATGGAACATCTGCCGGTGGGCGAGCTGTGCGGCATCGGGCGGAAGATGGAGCGCCATCTCAACCTGATGAGCATTTACACCTGCGGGGAGCTGGGACGCTGCGATGTCACACGCTTGAGTAAAAAGTTCGGCATCATCGGCACGCGCCTGAAGGAGATGGGACAGGGACTGGACAACAGCCCGGTCGCTCCGCTGGAGGCGGAAGACGAAGTCAAGAGCGTCGGGCACTCCATGACCCTGCGCCAGGATATATCCCGGCGGGAGGATATCCTGAAATATCTGCTGCAGCTTTGTGAGATGGTCGGCAGAAGGGCCAGGCGCTATGGGGTATCCGGCAGAACGGTCACGCTGCATATCCGCTTTGCCGATTTCTACTCCGGCGCCGGTCGGCAGGAAACCCTGAAACGCGCTGTCAACCTCAGCAATGATATCTACCGGGCCGCTGTCGCGATTCTGGATACGCTTGAACTCCCGCAGCCGGTCAGGCAGCTGGGTGTCAAACTGTCAAATCTGGAGTATCAGGGCGGGCAGCTGCCGCTGTTTCCGGATGAGCGCAAAAAGCATGAGATGGTCTGTGCCATGGATGAGGTCAACAACCGCTTTGGTGATTTTACGGTAACTTTCGGCAGCCTGCTGGCAGCCGAAGAAAAGGGGAGCCGTGTCATCTCGCCGGCCTGGAGGCCGGAGGGGATCAGGAATGTGCAGGTGCTGTGATAGTCCATGCATCTTGATTATCGAACCACCCTTTGCGATAACCCGCTTCCCTTTTGGCAATACGTTTGCTACAAAGTCCGTATGAAATCTCCTGTAAACATACCGGTTTTGCAAGAGAAAAAAAGGGGCGCCGCGCTTCCTGATCAATTCCTGATGTATGAATTCAACAGAGATTCACTGCCTGAGCTCAATCTTGACTACAAACCGCCACACCGCCATTCTCATCAGGAGGTCATCTGGATCAGGCACGGGACGGCTGTGCATCTGCTCGATGGCGAGAGCGCAGAATTTCCCGCCCAGTCCCTCATTATCATTCCAAAAGGGCGTCTGCACCGTTTTGTTCCATCTTCAGACTGCAACGGGTTGGCGGTAATGTTCAGAGAAGAGTTTTTACCTGATCCCTCGTACCTTTTGTTTTCGCAGTTCAGCGGACATACCGTATTACAGCTGACCCGGAAAGAATCTTGCGCTATTGATGCGTATTTTTCTTTACTTTATCGTGAATACAGATCGAGCGACCCCTATCAGTTGAATGTGCTGCGCCATCTGCTGGCCGCTCTGATTGCAAAAGTGGAAGAACTTCGTCTGCTGCACTCCAGGCTGAATCCGCGGGATGTCAAGCGTACACTTGACATCTGGAACCGCTTCAATGCACTCATCGGACATAAGTTCAAGACCGAACACTCCGTCGGTTTTTATGCGGCAGAGCTGGGAATCTCAACGCGCAAACTGGGTGAAGTCGCCAGGATCTACACCGGCAAACACGTTTCTGATGTTATTGACGAGCGCCTGATCACAGAAGCAAAAAGACTGCTCCTGTTTTCAAACCGCTCCATCAAGGAAATTGCATTTGAACTCGGGTTTGAAGAGCACTCCTACTTCACCAAGGTCTTCAAGAAGATAACCGGCAAAACCCCGTCCGACTTCAAAAAAATCAGCTTACCTGCATAAAATTACCAGAACTTTTCAGATAAATATTACCATCACCTGGCCGGATTGGTTTATCGTGCAAGCTGTCCATCAAATTCCCCGATGAATACACAGAAACGGTATGGAGGTGGCATTCCATGAGCGAAGAAGATGTAACAATCGTAAAAACCACAACCTGGTCGGCCGGGCCGGGCTGTCACGGCAATTGCGGAGTGCTGGCCCATGTCAGGGACGGCAAGGTGATCAAGGTCGAAGGCGATCCGGAACACCCCTGGAACCAGGGCAGGGTCTGCCCGCGCCTGCTGGCGATGCCACAATACATGTATCATCCCGATCGCCTGCAATTCCCGCAAAAACGGGTCGGCAAACGTGGTGAAAACAAATGGGAACGCATCTCCTGGGATGAGGCCTATGATCTGATCGAAAAACGGATGAATGAGATCAAGGCCGAGCATGGCCCCGAAAGCATGGTCTTTCTGCAAGGAACCGGCCGGGACATCGGCGGCTGGATTTCGATGCTGGCCTATGCCTACGGCAGTCCCAACTGGGTGTTCGGACTGAGCGGCATCTCCTGCTACACACCCAGACTGATGGTGATGTGGCTGACCCAGGGGGATTTCTGCGTCGGCGATGCGGCCCAATGGCACACCAAGCGCTACGATGACCCGGATTACAAGATTCCGGAGAGCATCACCATGTGGGGGCAAAACCTGCCCGCTTCCTGCCCGGACGGTTTTTTCAGCCACTGGTATGTGGATCTGATGAAAAAAGGCTCCGAGCTGGTGGTGATTGATCCGCGCTGCACCTGGCTGGCCTCCAGGGCCAAGATCTGGCTGCAGATCCGTCCCGGCACCGACGGCGCGCTGGCTCTGGCCTATCTGAACGTGATCATCAATGAAAAACTCTACGATGAGGGTTACGTTCAAAAGTGGACCAACGCCCATCATCTGGTGCGGGTTGACGGTGTAAAGCCGCTTCTGTTACGGGAGAGTGACCTCAGGGCAGGCGGCAGCGCCTCCAATTTCGTCGTATGGGACCAGACAGCCGACGCGCCCGCCGTCTGGCTTTCCGACCAGCAGGCCTACGACCGTGAGAATGTCGCTCCAGCCTTTGATGACGAATATGACGTGTTGCTCACGGACGGCACGCGTGTCAACTGCAAGACCGTCTGGCGCATGTTCCGTGAGCGGGTCGCACCCTATACGCCTGAGAAAGCGGAGGAGATCACCTGGGCGCCGGCCAGGGATATCGCTGCCGCCGCACGGATGTACGCTAAAAGCAAGCCGGCCATTCTGCACTGGGGCCTGCCGATCGACACCATCCAGACCACGGTCCCGACGGCCCAGGCCATCAACCACCTCTGGTGCCTGACCGGCAACCTGGATAATCCGGGCGGCAACGTCATCGCCCGCTATCCCAACAGCGTGGTGACCTATCCTTACAACAGCGGCGGCGGTGTCATGAGCCTGTCGCCGGAAATGCACGCCAAGCGGATCGGCACCTGGAAATATCCGGCGCTACGGGACTTCAGGGCCTGGGCTCATCCGGATATCATGCTGGAACAGGTTTTCAGCGAAGATCCCTACCCGGTCAAGGGGATGTGGATCCAGACCGCCAATCCGCTAGCCTGCACCGGACTGGACCCGGCCAAGTGGCTGGCGGCCATGGAAAAACTGGATTTCACAGTCTGCGTGGATCTGTTCATGACTCCGACCGCCATGATGGCCGACCTGGTATTGCCGGCCGCCACCTTTCTCGAAAAGGACAGCCTGAAAGGGTGGTGGGTGCCGCTGCAGGCCATCAAAAAAGTGGTTACGGTGGGTGAGTGCAAATCGGATATTGAAATCAACATGGAAATGGCCAGGCGTTTCAATCCCGAGTTTCCCTGGAAAAAACCGCAGGAGATGTTTGACACCATCTTAAAAAATGCCGACGCCGGCATGACCTATCAGGAGTTATGCGACAAGACCTGGGTGCTGCCGGAAAAAGGACATCCCAGCGCCCCCTATTTCCGTTATGAAAAAGGGCTGCTTCGTGAGGACGGCAAACCGGGCTTCAAGACCCCGTCAGGTAAAATAGAACTTTTTTCTTCCTGGCTGGAGAAATGGGAGCTGGATCCGCTGCCGTTTTACGAAGAGCCCCCCTACAGCCCGGTCAGCACACCCGATCTGTACAAGGAATACCCGCTGATTCTGACCACAGGACGCCGCAGCGTCGCCTCCTACCACTCCGAACACCGCCAGGTGCCATGGCTGCGGGAGATCGATCCGGATGCGATTCTTGAGATCCACCCCCAGACCGCCCGGGAGCTGGACATCTGTCATGGTGAAACGGTCTGGATTGAAAACCAGTTCGGCAAATGCAAACGCGTGGCCGCCGTCACACCGGCGATCCACCCCAAGGTAGTCATGGCGCCCCACGGCTGGTGGATGCCGGAACAGGAAGGCTCCTCGCCGCACCTGTTCGGAATCTGGGATGTCAACATCAACCAGCTGATTCCGATGGATCATCACGGCGCTTCCGGGCTCGGCTGCCTGGCCAAGAGCATTCTCTGCAAAGTCTACAAGATGGAGGGTAAGTAAATGTCCGAAAATGGCATATTGGTGGACTATACCTACTGTACCGGCTGTTCGGCCTGTGAAGTGGCCTGCAAGCAGGAATACGGCCGTAAGGCGGGCGCTGTGGGGGGCGTCAAGGTGATGGAGCTGATGCACGAACTGCCGGGCGGCAAACTGGATATCACCTATTATCCGGTTTTTACAAAGGTCTGCAGTTTATGCGCTCCTCGAGTAAAAAAAGGGCTGAAACCGGCCTGCGTGATACACTGCATGGCTAATGTATTGACATACGGCCCGGCGGAAGAGCTGGCAAGCATATCGTTTAAAAAAAGAAAAAGCGTACTCTGGAAGGGGGGGGAGTAGACCGGGTGAGGGATCGACGAGCGGCGAGGAGTTCAGCCAGGATTCAAGTCCGCTTGAAAATCTTCTCCAGTTCCCCCAGCCTGATGACATGCGAGACCGGCCGGCCGTGCGGACAACTTGCGGCGAAGTCGGTTTCGTCCATGCTGCGCAGCAGTTCATTCATCTGGCGGGCCTCCAGCGGGTGAACTCCGCGCACGACCGAGTGGCAGGCAACTCTGGAGAGCAGTTCATCCAGCACATCCTGAAAAGCGGCGCTGGTGCCGAGTTGGACAAGATCAGCCAGAATATCCCGCACCAGGCGGATTGCGTCTCTTTCAGCCGCCAGGCGCGGGACTGCGGAAACCATAATGGTATTGCCGCCAAACGGATCCAGCTCAAAACCAAGGGCCGCCAGATCTTTGAGAAAACGTGCTGCCGCCGCAACCTCGCTGAACGAAAGCTCCACCGTCTCCGGGAAAAGCAGCCGCTGTGACTCCACCCCGCCGGCCAGAAACTGCAGTTTCAAGCGCTGAAAGGCGACCCGTTCGCTGGCGGCGTGCTGGTCGATAATCACCAGCTCCTGGCCGGACTGGCAGAGGATGTACTCACTGTGAAACTGGCCGATGATCGTCAGCGACGAGAAGTATCCGGCCCCTTCAGAATTGGCGGGTTGCGGCTGGAAGGTAGTTGCCGGTTCGCTGACTGCCATCGGTTGGGATACCGGCGCTGCATTTTCTGATTTTCCGTTTCCGACACTATAAACTGAACCTGGGCCGTAATGTTCTTCGCGGCGCGGCATGGCCAGTGAAGCCTGGGCTGCGGCGGCAATCCGCTCGCGGTAAGCCTGGCCGGTCGGGGCTGTTGATGGGAGCGGAAGTTCCGGCCGGTTGGCCAGCCAGGGAGAGCTGCACAGAACGGCTGCCACCGCCGCCTGGATGGCGTCATGCACGTTGGATTGCCGCCGGAAACGCACTTCGTGTTTGGTGGGGTGGACATTTACATCCACCTCTCCGGCCGGCAACTGGATAAACAGTGCAATAACCGGATAACGGCCCCGGTCGATCACGCCGCGATAGGCCTGCATGACGGCGTGCTGCACCAGTTTATCGCGAACGAAGCGGCCGTTGATGTATGTAAAAACAGACTGCGGTCCGGAGCGTACCAGTGACGGGCCCGAGACAAATCCGCTGACCGAAACATACCCATCCTCATAATCGACCGCATGAAGTTTTTCAGCTGTATCCTTGCCGACCACTTGCGACACTCTCCGTCGCAAATCACTGCGCTGAACCTTCAGAAGCTCCCGGCCGTCACTGCTGCATGAAAAAGCTACCGCCGGCCGGGAAACCGCCATGCGCGCCACTACGTCCCCGACATGCCCGGTTTCTGTCTCGGCGCTTTTCATGAACTTGAGACGGGCCGGAATGTTGAAAAAAATCTGCTCCACGCTGATGACCGTGCCGGGAGCCATGCCGCAGGCTTTTACATCACGCACCCGGCCACCCTCCACGATGATTTCGGTTCCCTCAAGACTGTCCGGTTCACGGGTGGCCAGTGTAAAGCGGGAGACCGAGGCGATCGAGGGGAGCGCTTCTCCCCGGAAGCCCAGGGTCAAAATGCCATCCAGGTCGTCCTCGCTTCTGATCTTGCTGGTAGCATGTCTCTCAAGCGAAAGCAGGGCATCCTCGCGCGACATGCCGTGGCCGTTGTCCGCAACCCGGATAAGCCGTCTGCCACCGACGGAGATATCGACGGAGATGTCGGTTGCTCCGGCATCCAGGGCGTTCTCGATCAACTCCTTTATGACGGAAGAGGGGCGTTCGACCACCTCACCGGCGGCGATCTTGTTGGTAAGCGTCTCAGGCAGGATTGTAATGCGATGTGACATGGCTACTGCTCCACCTATGAAAAAAGAGCGGGAAAACCCGCTCTTTCGGTTGTCAACTGTGTACGCTGCAATTATTTTTTGGCATTTTCGTCAGTATCGCCGAAAAGGCTGTCAAAATCATCTGTAGAAACCTGCCCGGCGCTTGAAGCGGTAGAAACCGGTGTATCATCCCAGGAAAAGTTTTCAAGGTCAAATTCACCCGGGCTTGGCGCGGCAGGCTGGGGCTTTGCCGGTGCAGCGGGAGCGGCCGAAGAAGCGAACGGATCGTTATCGGACTGGGATGTTGATTCGAGGAGGTCGGCAAATCCGCTATCCTCGATTTTAGGTTGCGGCGGAGCGACTTCAGGAAGATCATCATCAAAATTGAACGGATCGTCATTGGATGACGGGGTAGAGTATGAAGAGGGCGCGCTATCCTCAGGCAGATCGAATGAAAACATGTCATCGTGCATCTCCACCTGTTCGACAGGCTGCTCATTCGTGGATGCAGCGCTTCTGAATTCATTGGCCTTCAACTCCCTGACCTCGGGCGGCAGGATAATCGGAGTGATATTATGCGTCAGCTTATAGGCGCCCAGATCGCCGGAGCACTTCTTACAGCTGTTATGATACTCAAAACTGTTGTATCCGCACTTGGGACATTTCATAAGCTGCTCCTTGAGGTGGGTTTAATCATAAATCGCCCCAAACATACTGCATTATCGCAAGAATAGCAATACTTGCCGTTTCTGTTCTCAGGATTCTGGAGCCCAGTGAAACCGGCTGAAAACCTTGCCGGGTAAAATGGCGCAGTTCCAATGGGTCAAAACCACCCTCCGGTCCGATTGCCACCGCTACTGAGACCGGTTTTGCCTGCAACGCCAGCGCCTCTTTTAATGTCCGCTCCCGCTCTCCTTCCCAGAGAATCAAGCGCAGTTCCTGCCCCGAATCATCGGCCGCCTCCTGCGCGCCGCTTCTCCAGGAAACAGCCGGAACATCGCTTCGGCCGCACTGCCGGGCAGCTTCCGATGTAATCCGGTTCCAGCGTTCCAGCCTGCCGGTCAGCTGATCGTCACGAATCCGGACGACTGAACGGCAGCCGCCGAAAAGCCGGAAATCGTGGGCGCCCAGCTCGGTCCCTTTTTGCAGGATCAGATCGATCTTGTCACCTTTCGGCAGCGCCTGACAGATTGTAATCCGGGGAGCTTCAGAATCACCGGCTGCATTGTCCAGAAGAGAGGAGATCCTGACAGTGACCCGTTCTCTGGTCACCTGCTCGATCACCCCGCAGCGGACGTTCCCGTTCTCATCCGCCAGCTGGACCGAATCACCGCTGCCCATGCGCAATACACGCACCATGTGATTGTAAACGTCGCCGTCCAGCGTGGCGTAATCGCCACTGACCTTGCCGGAGTTGATCATGAAGCGCCTGCTGCTCATGGGTTCCGGTACAGCATGGCGACCCACTCACCGGCCACGGCGGTCTCGGCGTATTGAAGCGGTTGCCGGGCAAAGCCCTGCCGCACCAGCCCCTCTTTCTCAGCCAGTATTCCGGACAGTATCAGCGCTCCGCCCGGATTCAGGCGTGCCGCCAGCCAGGGCGCCAGCCTGACCAGCTCTTCAGCCAGAATATTTGCCAGAATGACGTCGAAACTCTCCGCCAGCGATTCGAGCGGAATCGTACCGCACTCCACCTGCTTGTCCAGCCCGTTGATGACCAGGTTCTCGCGGGCCACTTCAACCGCATCGGCGTCAATGTCGAGCGCCAGAATCCGGCCTGCCCCCAACAGAGCGGCGGCCATGGCCAGAATGCCGGAGCCGGTGCCCAGATCAAGCAGTGATGGCGCGGCTGACCCGACGGAGCCGATCTGTTTTTCCAGCATTTCCAGACAGAGCCGGGTAGTCTCATGCCCGCCGGTGCCAAAGGCCATGCCGGGGTCGATCCTGATTACCAGATCACCCGCCTGCGCTGCCGCCTCTTCCCAGGTGGGGACAATCAGCAGTCTGGCCCCGACCCGCATCGGCTTGAAGTGGACCTTCCAGCTGCTGCTCCAGTCTTCCGCGCTAACAGCTTTAAGCGTCGGAGCCGGGATATAGAGGGTCGGTTGAAGGGCTGAGAGCTGGTGCAGATAAGCTTCCAGCTCGGCCATCAGAGGGGCCGGATCAACATCATCCGGGAGATAGGCCTTGACCGTCATGCGGGGGGAATCAGGAATTTCGCTGGTCGAGAAAGCATCTACCGTGAGATTCTCCACGCAGACTCCATTGCCGGAGAGCTCAGTCAGGAAGGACGACAGGACATCCGCCAATTCTGCCGGCACGTCGCAAGCGATTTCCATCCAGGATTCATTCATGAGACAACCTTTCTTCGTAAAAGGAGAGACCGTTAAAAGTTAACAGAACCGCAGCGGCCTTACAACCCAAAACGGCTGGTATCACACAAAGCCCGCAAAGTTCACCAAGAAAATCAGCTGATTGCAAAAGTTGACAAGTCGGCTTACAGATTAATGTTTCAAAACCGAAACGACCTGGATTTCTTTGTGTTCTTTGTGCCTTTGTGAGACCAGCTTTTTTTCAGGATTATTTAAAAAGCCGACGCTGCCTTATGTCCTGTACATCTCGCAAACCTTGACCGAAGCCGGTATTCCTGCTATTAGGTACATCTTTATTCCAGCACTCCACAAGCGGAGGTACTTTCGTGACATTTCAGGATCTTATCCTTTCCCTGCAAGGCTACTGGGCCAAACAGGGCTGCGTTATCCAACAACCGTACGACACCGAAAAAGGCGCCGGCACCTTTAACCCGGCCACATTTATGCGCGTCCTCGGCACCGAGCCATGGAACGTGGCCTATGTGGAACCCTCCCGCCGCCCTACAGACGGGCGCTACGGCAACAACCCCAACCGTCTGCAGCACTATTACCAGTTTCAGGTTATCCTGAAGCCGAACCCGCTCAACATTCTGGATCTGTATCTGGATTCGCTGCGGGCCTTCGGACTCGACCCCAACAAACACGACATCCGCTTTGTTGAGGACGATTGGGAGTCCCCTACCCTGGGCGCCTGGGGATTGGGATGGGAGGTCTGGCTGGACGGGATGGAGGTTAGCCAGTTTACCTATTTCCAGCAGGTGGGGGGAATTGACTTATCTCC
>JACRCG010000015.1 GCA_016219145.1 Deltaproteobacteria bacterium
ATCGTCCGACAGTTGTCCGGAAGCGTCACGCAGACTTCAATCGGCGCCCCTTCACGCACATCCTCATGACTCGCGACAAAAAGACCGTTTATGCTCAGATCCCTGCTGACGGCTTCATAACTGTTGCCGTCCACGGTGAACGACACCGGAACGCTGGCTGAAACCCTGGCCCTGCTCCTGACACTGAATGCAGCGCACTCATCACGGCGCGAAGGCTCATATTGGTAGTTCCTGGAATAATAATTAAGGAACGCTTCCACAATACGACTTTCAAACTGCTTGCCACACTCGTCGCGCAGGAGCTGAAACGCTTCATCCAGAGGCATCGGATCGCGATAATGACGTTTGGCTGTCACCGCCTCAAAATAATCGGCCACAGCGATAATCTTGGCCCCCAGAGGCACCTCGCTCCCCTTGAGTCCTTGCGGATAACCGCTGCCGTCCAGCTTTTCATGGTGGGCTCCGGCAATCTCGGGAACCTCGCGGTAGATACCTTCAAAATTGATCCTGGCCAATATTTCCCTGGTTTTGCCGGCATGGGTCTTGACAGTATCGTACTCGTCAGCAGTCAGGCTTCCCTCTTTTTTGAGAATTGCGTCCGGCACCCCGATTTTACCGTAATCGTGCAGCAATGCCGCCACCCTGATCTTCTCGCACTCATCTGCAGGAAGGTTCAACTCCCTGCAGATTCCGATCGAATATTCTGTGACCTTTTCCGAATGTCCCGCGGTAAGAGAATCGCGGGCATCGATGCTGGCTGACAGCACCTGCAGCACCGAATTGAACTGGCGAACCTTGGACTCGATCAGTTCGGCATTACGCAGACTGATGCCCAATACGGACGCGATTCCCATCAACAGGCTTATATCGCTCTGGACCAGGGGATTCTTGGATTTGACATTATCTACCGCCAACAGGCCGACCGATTGTCCCTCGCAGACGATCGGACAGCAGATGAAAGCCTGTGTGCCGACCTTTTTGACGAAAGACTGGCTCTGCTGCGACAGGGTTTCCTCGATTTCATTCAAATCGTTTATCAGAAATGGTTTCTGTTCCCGGAAGGAGACCGTGAAGACCCCCCTGGACTGGGGGCGGTCGAGATTGAATGACACTGAGTCCAGAAGGCCGAGCTGGTCGCGGGAGTAACCGTAACCGGTATGCAGGACCAGCTTGGTACGTTCAGGGTTGGCAATAAGAATCAGGCCGCGATCATAATTAAGACGTTTTTTCATGATCTGGCATACATTCGAAAGAATATCCTCGCGATTGGTACAGGTGTTCAACGCCTGCCCGATCTCATTGGTCATCAGAGCGTTATTGTAGTTGTTGTCGATCTGTTCGATGAGTTTCTCGGTCGACTCCCTGGTATTATCCAGACTGGACTGCATTTCGCTGTTTTCTATCTTCGCGACCACGATTGCCAACAGACACAGCAGCGATACAAACAGAGGCAAGAGGATCTCCAGGGCAGTCAAGCGGTCGGTTGCTGCCAACAGCACCGACAGGAAAGTGAAAACAATCGTTACCGCGATTCCCACCCTCCTTAGATATACCGACATCGACCTTTCCCAGGTCACGATATAGCGGCACGATTCGCCACCTGTGAAGATACATTCGGGATGCTGCACATGGGGAAGCTTGAAGCCGAACACCACCACCAGTGCCTCGAAGAAACCGATCCTGTTCTTGCACTGGAATGGCTTTTCGACGATTCCGGCACGGGGGGTTACGATAATCTCAACCCTGTTAGATGAAATTTTCCGGGATACGTAGTCAGACGATTTAGTGAAATTAGTGGTGGCCTTGTTTATCAGCTCAAAGGCATTGGCCGGCCCGATCAAACCGAGTGCGTACTGCCTCATCACTCCCAGCGCGGCGGGAGATGCAGCATAACGACCGGCTTCCCTGGCAATATTGTCGTTTCCGGTCAACTGGACCAGTTTTTCGTAGAAGAGATCGATCTGCTCCTGGGTGAACCAGTGCCCCTGGTCGGCGACTTCATAGGCCTTCATGCCGGCAAAATGCAGCAGTTCACTGACGTTCACATAACTGTACTTGCTGTTTATAAGCCGTACATAATAGTCGATTATCCTGCTGTTGTAGATAGCGGCGCTCATTCAGGCGTTAATCCCGGGTAACTGGCAATCATCGGCGTCTATGGTTTTCCGGACAAAACGGAAACCGTTTTCACAGAATTTTATGAACTTGTCGGTATATTGCAGATTCATGATGCAGAGTGTGTAAACTTTCTCAACCGGCAGACGGAGATGCACGGCATATGACGACGGAAACATCAGAACCGGCATTTCCTGATGTTCGTAATCGTCCGAAACCAGCGAAAGAACCGATTCAATTATGTTTTCCGGCACGGTCTGGTCGATCAGCATAACGGTCGCACAATTGGTAAGGTTAGCCATATTGAGGCCGATATCGGTAACATTGGCGATAATGACAGCCTTCAACTCCCCCTCTTCGGCCAGAGAATAGAGATGTTTTTCCTTCTTGAATCCAAGACGGCGATATTCCTCCGACAGGTCATCCGACGAGCAAATCCGGGGCTGCAGATCGAAGGCATCGATCATCAGACCGCCGGATACATGACTGTAGAAGCGTTTCAATTCGGCATAATCCCCCGGTTGCGTCTCTTTCAATGTCCATTGATCCGGTAGCTGTTCCTGCCCGAGTTCCGATTTGCGACAGTGAAAATAGGCGAACTCATCGAGAGAGCAGCCATGGGGATCGCTGATTTCCTTGGCAAACCCGCCGAAAACGCGGTTAGGAAACTTGTTTTCCGGCCTGAAATAATAGAATACATACTTAAGATGAGCCGAGTAGAGCTGGTAAAGATCATTCAGATAGCAACTGATCTGCTTCAGCACCATCAGGCCTGCCTTCATCGACTCGGTCTTGTTGGCGGCATGGTGATGGATCATCCAGGAGTTTTCGTAGAGTCGCACCATCGACATGTGCCCGAGGATGACGCCCTTGTCCTGGTAGATGAAATGCCGTGCTATGGCGGGGTTGTGGTTGTACAGTTTTTCATAGATGCGCTTGATCTCGTGCTTGTTGGACTGGAAAAAAGCGTACTTTTCAGGATAGATGAAACCGGTTTCGAAAAAAAAGTTCCAGAGCGCATCCATATCCACACTGGTGCAGATGTACGAATTGCTGTTGTCCGCCTGGTGGAGCAGCGACAGAAGCCTGACATGATCATCCATGGCCATATCGAGAATTGCCAGCCCACATCTCACGACACCATCTTTAAGTCCTTCACCGCTGGTATTGCGGTAGACAACCTGCGCCCGGCACTTGATCCGGAAGCTTTGGGCGAAGCTCAGATCCAGTTCCGGAATAATAATACCGGCCAACAGCTGTGAATTACCCTCGGATTCCTCCACCGAAAAACCCGATCCGGAAATATCGATGGTTTTGAGATTCACATTCCTGCCGGTCAAAGGGTGGACGAATACCACGCTTGGAGAAGGAACCAGCACATGCCTCGTACTGCGGAACTGTTTCGGCCTG
>JACRCG010000169.1 GCA_016219145.1 Deltaproteobacteria bacterium
ACCAGGTGCTATCACGTTTTCAGAACCTGCAGGAGAAATATCTGAACGATGCCGAGATATTGAAAAAAAGAGGCGAAACCGAGCCGGTGGCTGAAAAATATATGGATGCTGTCATGGCGGAAGAGGTCAAAAACATAAAGTCACCGGTTACCGAGACCGCCAGGCGCGAGCTCGACCGGCTGTTGAAACAGGCTGAGAACTATCCGATCTAGTAGAGTTCGAGTTTGTTATGGAGCGACTGATGCTGAAAAAAATCCTGATATTGTCAGTTGTCGCGTTTATGGCACTGTTTACCGGAAACGTTTTTGGAGAAGGAGCGGGCTTCAGGCCGAGGCTGGGGTGCGTGCCATTTATGGCGACCAGTTTGCAGGCCATGGCTTTCACGGAAGACATCTCCTCTTCTCTCCTTAACAGTCTTGACCGAAGCAGATATTTTGAAATCGTGGAGCGGAAAAAGATAGAGCAGTTTCTTGAGCTTGAGGGTTTGCGGCTGGACAATCTGGACCAGGAAAGCATTATAAGGATTGGTGCCAAGGCCGGGTTGGACTACGTGGTACACGGGAGTGTCAACACTAGTGACGGCGGCACATTGCTGAACATAACACTGCTGAATGTACGTGCTCGCAAGGTTCTGATGAAAGAAACCTTCAGTATGTCGCAATCCGATTTTTCGAGGAAGCTGCTTGAAATTGCGGGAGCTCTCGTGGAGTCGGTCAAGAGCGGGGTGGATAAGCAGCAGCCCAGCGCTCCCGACGATGTGGCCGCGGTGATAATGCCGCCGCAGACGGTAGAAGCCAGTGGAACCGCCAACAGTATTCGCCTTCGATGGCAGAGCGACATGAAGCTGATAGCCGGTTTCAATATTTACCGCAGCACCAGTGCAGGTGGCCACTTCAGTCTGCATGCGACCACGACCGAAACATCGTTCACTGACGAGAACATGAAGTTGAATGAGGTCTTTTACTATCGTGTAGCAGCTGTCGGGAAGAGCGGAGCTACCAGCGAACTTACCCCGCCTGTCAGGGGAGCGACAGCGATTGCGCCCCCCTCTCCGATTTTTATGAATATTGAACCGGATATAAAAGGGGCCCGGCTGGTTTGGCGTCCACGGCCTGCGGCGGGTGGAGATGCCCGTGCCGAGGTGCAGGGGTATCTGGTTTACCGTCGTCAGGGAGAGGAAGGCGCTTTCGCGCCGGTGGCACGCCTTCCGTTAGATGCCGTAACCCATGCCGATCACGGTCTGAAAGATGGAGTAAAGTATGTCTACATGATCACTTCGTTCAACAGGGCCGGGACTGAGAGTGAGTTTTCATCCAAGCTGGGCGTGACTCCGCTCCCGGTGCCGAATGCAATCAGTGCCGTTGGCGGAAAGATCAGGCACGTGTCGCTTTCATGGGACCGCTATTCCAGTGAGCTGGCTGAAGGGTATCTGCTGTCCAGGTCCGACAAAAAGGATGGCAACTATTCAGTGATTGCCCGTCTGGAGGGGTTGTCCACGACCGCCTACACTGATCGTGAGCTTCAGGATAATACAACCTACTGGTACCGGCTGAGCGTATATAAAAAAGGGGGCGTCGAAACGGCGCCGTCTGCTCCCGTATCGGCAGTCACCCGGGACATTCCGCCACCCCCAGCAACTCTTAACGCAGTCAGCTTTCAACCGCGCATGGTAACACTGAGGTGGAAACTTGCCGGCACACCCGAGGATGAGATCAAGTCGGTGATGATTTACCGGATGCCGGATGAAAAAGGGGCAACACTTGAAAAGCTTGGCGAGGTTTCGGCGGGCCAGAGCGAGTACGTTGATGACAGGCCCGCGCTTCAGGATAAAACTACCTACTATTATCGCCTCGTAGTGCGTAATTCAGGAGGCGCTACCAGCCAGCAGTCCGCTATCGTCTCGGCCACGACCAAATCTCCTCCGGAGGCTCCGGCAAATCTGACCGGCACTTCCGGAGAGGTAAGAAAAAGCGAGCTGTCGTGGAACAGAAACCGTGAATCGGACATAAAAGAGTATCTGGTATTTGTGAAAGGTCCCGAAGACGCAGGATTCAGGCAGATCAGGGAATTATCGGAAAACAGGTATCGGGACAGCGATCTGAGGGACGGCAGCTCATACACATACAAAGTCAGGGCCATCGACCGGGATGGTTTGATCAGCGCTTTCTCAAGCCCGGCCGTGATCAAGACAAAACCGTTGCCGGCGAGAGTTGCAGGATTCAACGCGGTTGATGTTGCTAATCGTGTGGTTGTCTGGAAGCCGAGCCCGGAAAAGGACGTTCATAGTTACAATATCTACAAGAAAGGATTTCTTGGCACATCACAAAAGGCGGCAACCGTTCAGTCTACCCGCTGGCAGGTGGACGAACCGAAGGGAAATGTGGAGTTGTATGTGACCGCGCTTGACGACAGCGGACTTGAAAGCGAGCCTTCAGATACGGTTGTATTCAAGGAACGATAGGTCCTCCGCTTGTTGCGGGGAGACGGGAGGTCGTATGAAAAAAATTCTTCTGATTATATTCATGCTGATGAGCATTTCACCGCTGTACGCCGCTGAAGCGGCAGCCCAGAAGGAAGCCGCGGCCAGGTTTCCCCTGGAGATCGGTCGGTATCAGCTGTTTCAGGGCACTTATACCACCCTGGATTTGAAATACCGCCAGGCTTCTTCCACCCACAATGCCGTTTTTCTGCTGGATACTGCTACCGGCCAGGTAAAACGGTATGTGAACAGGATTGATGAGGACGGCCAGTATATTGAGACCTGGCTGCCGACCGATCTTGTGCAGCAGATGACACCCAGGAAAACAACTACACAACAGACCGAAGGGAAATAGTGAATGACAGGAACAGAAATTCGAGCGCGTTTTTTGAAGTATTTCTCGGACCGAGGACATACGGTCGTAGCCAGTTCAGGAATTCTTCCCAAAAACGACCCGACGCTGATGTTTACCAACGCAGGTATGAACCAGTTCAAGGATTGCTTTCTGGGGCTGGAAGATCGTGGTTATTACCGGGCGGCCAGTTCACAGAAGTGTGTTCGGGCCGGAGGCAAGCATAACGATCTTGAAAATGTAGGCCGCACGGCGCGCCACCACACTTTTTTTGAAATGCTGGGCAACTTTTCCTTCGGAGATTACTTCAAAAAAGAGGCCATCTCCTTTGCCTGGGAGTTTTTGACGGTTGACCTGAAGCTGGACAAGAGCCGCCTGTATGTGACGGTTTACAACGATGACGACGAAGCCGCCGACATCTGGCATCAGCAGGAAGGGGTACCGCGCGAGCGGATCTATCGTTTCGGCGAGAAGGACAACTTCTGGTCCATGGGAGACACCGGCCCCTGCGGCCCCTGTACGGAGATATTCTGGGACAATGGTCCGGAGGTCGGCTGCGGTTCCCACGACTGTGCCGTAGGGTGTGATTGTGACCGCTACATGGAAATCTGGAACAACGTCTTCATGCAGTTCAATCGCACCGCCGACGGGGTCCTGACGCCGCTGCCCAAACCTTCGGTTGATACCGGAATGGGACTGGAGCGCATAACCACTGTCATGCAGGGCGTGCGCTCCAACTATGATACTGATCTGTTGCAGGGTATCATTCGGCACATTGAGCGACACAGCGGAAAGAAGTACGGAGCTAACGAGAAGGACAATGTCTCGATGCGGGTCATAGCCGATCACTGCCGTGCCGTTACTTTCCTGATCTGTGACGGCGCTCTGCCGAGCAACGAGGGGCGCGGCTATGTTCTGCGTCGCATCATGCGCCGGGCCGCCCGCCACGCCAAGATGCTGGGTGTGGGAGAACCGCTGCTCTACAAGATGGTGGAGGCGGTACGCGAGATGATGGGGGACGCCTATCCGGAACTGGCCGAGCGCGAGACCTATATCAAGAAAGTGATACTGGCCGAAGAGGAGCGTTTTACCGAGACGCTTGATCGCGGGCTGGGTATGCTCAATGATGAGGTGGCCTCGCTTCGTGCCGGCGGAAAGACTGTCATACCTGGGGAGACACTCTTCAAGTTGTATGACACCTACGGTTTTCCGGTTGACTTGACGGCTGACATCGTCGAATCGGAAGGGTTCACGGTCGATGAACCCGGCTTTGAAGTCTGCATGGAGAAGCAGCGCCAGTTGGGCCGCGAGCACTGGAAGGGTTCGGGGGCAGCCGGAATTGCCGGTGTGTATAAAGAGATTCACAACCGAGGTATACACTCCCACTTTATCGGCTATGATGCACTGATCGGCTCATCTCACGTGCTGGCACTGGTTCGTAACGGTGCCAAAGCCGTATCGGCAGCGGCTGGAGACCAGGTTGATGTTATCGTCGACACCACTCCGTTTTATGGCGAATCTGGCGGACAGGCCGGTGACGTAGGGACAATTACCACTGGAAGCGCAGTTCTGGAAGTAGTTGAGACGAGCAGGCCGTTTAACGATTTGACGATACATCACTGCCAAATAAAAGAGGGAGCAGTTCGGATCAATGATGCGGCTAAATTGACCGTCGCCGCACCTCTGCGTATGGCAACGGCACGTAATCACACCGCAACACATCTGTTGCAGGCCGCCTTGCGCACGGTGCTGGGAGAGCATGTCAAGCAGGCCGGTTCGCTGGTGTCGGTCGATCGACTGCGCTTCGATTTCACGCATTTTTCCGCCATGACTGTTGATGAAATCCGAAACGTAGAAGAGCTGGTCAACGGGTTTGTAATGGGAAATGCTCCGGTTACAACCAGGCAGATGCCGATCAGCGAGGCGATCGAAGCCGGAGCTACGGCCCTGTTTGATGAAAAGTACGGCGATACGGTGCGGGTCGTTCGCGTCGGTGACGTCAGTATGGAATTATGCGGCGGCACCCATGTACGGGCGGCCGGAGAGATCGGGTTGTTCAAGATTGTTTCCGAGGCCGGTATTGCAGCCGGTGTGCGGCGCATAGAGGCGCTGAGCGGTTCCGGCGCGCTCGGTTTTGTCCGGCAGATTGAAGATGAACAGCGGGCCATAGCCGTGCTGCTGAAAGCCGAAGGGGGCAATCCGCTGGACAGACTGGAAAAGCTGCTGGGACGTCAGCGTGAGTTACAGCGTGAGATAGAAACACTACAGGGCAAGCTGAACACAGCAGCCTCCGGAGACCTGTTGGCACAGGCGGTCGAGATAAATGGAGTCAAACTTCTGGCGGTCCAGGTACAGGTGGATGACATCAAGGGCCTGCGTGATCTGTCCGACACTCTGAAGGATCGTATCGGCGCCGGAGTCGTCGTGCTTGGTGCGGCCATTGACGGCAAGGCCAACCTGCTGGTGGCGGTCACCAGGGAGTTGAGTTCTAAAATCAAGGCCGGAGACATGATCAAAAGGCTGGCCCCGGTCATCGGAGGCAGCGGCGGCGGAAAGCCGGAGCTTGCCCAAGCCGGTGGCCCTCTGCCGGACCGTCTTGGTGCCGCGCTTGATGAGGCTGCGACAGCACTGCAATCGATACAATAACTTTTTGAGATTTTGTATTTTTTAGAGTAAACTGCCGACTTTTAGTAAGCTGCACATTGTTTCTGCGGTTTTTGATGAAACAATTTGGTAACTTACTTATCCTGTACAACAGGGCATGGTTGGCAGTTTTATTTTTTACGGGAAGAGAGCTTATGAAACATCTGATCGAAAAAGCCAATACCCTGATGGAGGCGCTGCCCTACATCAGGCGTTTTTCCGGAAAGACTTTCGTAATCAAGTACGGTGGGCACGCCATGTCGGACGAAAGGCTGAAAGAGTCATTCGCGCTGGACGTGATCATGCTCAAATCGCTCGGTATCAACGCAGTCATCGTGCATGGCGGCGGCCCGCAGATTAACGAGACCTTGAAGCGTTACGGCATCGTTTCCGAATTTGTCAGGGGGATGCGGGTTACCGATGCCGAAACCATGTCGGTCGTCGAGATGGTGCTGGTTGGCCAGGTCAACAAAGAGGTGGTAGGATATCTCAACCAGCATGGCGGTCGGGCGGTCGGTCTTTCCGGCAAGGATGGAAGCCTGCTCCTGTCAAAAAAACTGCTGCAGGAGATCAAAGGGGACAACGGCGCTACAGAGATGGTCGATATCGGCTATGTCGGCGACGTTGTCAAGGTCAATACCGATCTGATAAAGACCCTTGAGCAGGGCAACTATATTCCGGTGATCGCGCCGGTGGGTGTCGGCCTTGAGGGGGAGAGCTACAACATCAACGCCGATCTGGTGGCAGGACGGGTTGCGGCGGCGCTGAATGCCGAAAAACTGATACTGCTGACCGATATAAATGGTGTTAAAGACAAGAATGGTACTCTGCTGGAGAGTATTTCAGTGGATGACCTGAACAGATTGATCGAGGATGATGCCATCACCGGCGGGATGATTCCGAAGGTGGTCTGCTGTGCCGATGCGCTCAGAGACGGAGTGAAAAAAGCGCACATAATTGATGGCCGGATGCCTCACGCCGTGTTGCTGGAGATATTTACCGACATCGGAATAGGAACGGAAATAGTTAAATGAACTCTCAACAATGGATTGAAAAGTCCGACAGATACATCATGAAAACCTATGGCCGCTACCCGATCGTTCCTGTCAAGGGCGAGGGTTGCCGGTTGTGGGACGCCGACGGCAAAGAGTACCTTGATTTTCTGGGAGGGGTGGCGGTCAACAATCTGGGGCATTGTCATCCCAGGGTTGTTAAGGCGCTGCAGGAGCAGGCTGCCCAACTGATCCACTGCTCCAACTATTACCAGATCCCTCAGCAGATCGAGTTGGCCGAGTTGCTCTGTTCCCACTCTTTCGCTGACAAGGCCTTTTTCTGCAACAGCGGCGCCGAGGCCAACGAAGCGGCCATCAAGCTTGCCAGGAAATACAGTCGGGACACCTTTGGTCCGGAACGCTACGAGATCATTACCGCTGCTGATTCTTTTCATGGCCGCACCATGGCCACTGTTTCAGCCACCGGCCAGGAGAAGGTGCAGCGTTTCTTTGATCCGCTGCTGCACGGCTTCAAACACGTTCCATTCAATGACATTGCAGCGCTGGAAGCGGCGGTGACACCCACTACCTGTGCCGTCATGCTGGAGCCGATTCAGGGCGAGGGGGGTGTTAATGTCCCGTCAGCAGGCTATTTTCAGGCGGTACGGGAGATTTGCGATCGACACGGACTTTTACTGATATTCGACGAAGTGCAGGTCGGAATGGGACGAACCGGCAAGCTCTTCGCCTATGAGCATTTCGACGTGATTCCGGATATCATGACGCTGGCCAAGGCGCTGGCGGGTGGCGCGCCGATTGGTACGATGCTGGCCAAGGATACATATGCCTCGGCTTTTGTTCCCGGCACCCACGGCTCCACCTTCGGCGGCAATCCATTAGTCTGTGCCGCCGCACTGGCAACTGTCAGGACTATTCTTGAAGATGGTATCCTCAACCGCACCGAGGAAATCGGTGAATATTTGGTGGGGGAGTTGGAAGCGCTGGGCAAAAAACATACTTTCGTGCTGGAAGTACGCGGCATAGGCCTGATGATCGGCCTGAGCCTGACCATACCCGGAGCTGATATTGTTAAAAAGGGGCATGAGCGGGGAGTATTGCTGAATGTCACCCATGATACGGTGCTCCGTTTCGTGCCGCCGCTGACGGTAAGCAAGCAGGAAATCGACAAGATGATTACAATTCTCGACGGCATATTTGCTGAGGTCGAGGCATAACAGGGGATTTTGATGACGCAACACTTTCTCGCACTGCACGACTATAACGAAATTGAACTGTACGGCGTGCTGACGCTGGCGCGCGAGCTGAAAGAGAAGCAGAAGCTCGGCATTCCGCACAAATTGCTGGACGGTAAAACGGTTGCCCTGATCTTCGAGAAATCATCCACCAGAACGCGGGTTTCCTTTGAAGTGGGTGTGTTCCAGCTGGGCGGTCACGGCCTGTTCATGTCTTCGGGCACGTCGCAGATGGGGCGCGGTGAGCCGATCAGGGACACGGCCCGCTGCATGGCCCGCTACTGTGATGGCGTGATGATCAGAACCTACGGCCAGGAGATTGTGGAGGAATTTGCACAATATTCGGATGTTCCGGTTATCAACGGACTGACCGACCTGTTCCATCCCTGCCAGATCATGGCCGACCTGATGACTGTCATCGAGCATAAGCGCAGCTATGAAGGGCTTAAGTTTGCCTGGGTTGGCGATGGCAACAACATGGCCAACACCTGGATCGAGGCGGCCGCCATCTTCGGCTTTGAGCTGCGCCTGGCCTGTCCCAGCGGATATGAGCCGGATGCAAAGGTTATGGAGTGGGCCAAGACCAAAGCTCCCGGCAGGATAATCCTGACTACCGATCCGAAAGAGGCGGTAGCTGGCGCTGATGTGCTGAATACCGATGTCTGGGCCAGCATGGGGCAGGAATCGGAACAGAAACAGCGCGAACGGGCTTTTGCAGGTTATTGCCTGAATGATGAGCTGCTTGCTCTGGCAAATCCGGACTGTATCGTCATGCACTGCCTGCCTGCCCATCGCGGGGAGGAAATCTCGGACTCAGTCATCGAGGGGAAACACTCGGTGGTCTGGGATGAGGCGGAGAACCGGCTGCATGTGCAGAAGGCGATCATGGCCAGGCTGATCGGCGGGGTATGACGTTGATTTCATACATCGATCTCTTTCATGTCCTTAACCTGAACCATGTACGTTACATGCTGGTTGGCGGGCTTGCGGTCAACTTGTATGGGATCGAACGTGCGACGGGAGATATAGACCTGGTAGTTGACTTGACAGAAGAGAATGTTTTACGTTTCAGCACAGCAATGAAAAAGCTTGGTATGCGTCCTCGCATACCGGTCACGATTGAAGATTTCGGGAATCCTGAGTTGAGGAAAACATGGATCGAAGAAAAGGGTATGATGGTTTTTAGTCTTTTTCATCCACAACAACATCATCTACAGCTGGATGTTTTTGTTACATCGCCTTTTGACTTCGATGCGGTATATAAAGAGCGGGAGCTTATGGGGCATGGTGAAAAAGAAATCTCGGTTGTCCCCATCAAGACTCTTATTGCAATGAAACAGCAGGCCGACAGGCCTCAGGACAGAGCTGATGTCTACCATCTCGAAAAAATCAGAACTAACTAAAGATTCTGTATTTCCACCCCTGCTCTACTATCGCAGCCCGGAGCAGATCGAGGAATATCGTCGTATGCCGGTTGAAGACAAGCTGAGGCGGCTGGAGATGATGGCAGAGTTTTTCTATGAGTCAATGCCGGAAAGAAACAAGAGAATCAGTGATGACTTCGTGCAGGGCAAATATTGATACGTTCATAAGGACGTTAAGACAAGGAGACAGGGAATTATGGCAAAAGTAGCAAAGCAGGAAATCAGTAAAATAGTTCTGGCCTACTCAGGTGGGCTGGACACCTCTATTATTCTCAAATGGCTCAAAAACGAGTACGGCTGCCAGGTTGTAGCCTTTTCGGCTGACCTCGGCCAGGGCGAAGAGCTTGACCCGGTTCGCGAGAAGGCTCTGGCAACCGGAGCTGACACGGTCTATATCGACGATTTGAAGGAAGAATTCGTCCGTGATTTTGTTTTCCCGATGTTTCGCGCCAACGCCATCTACGAAGGGCACTATCTGTTGGGTACCTCTATCGCCCGCCCACTGATCGCCAAGCGCCAGATGGAAATTGCCGCTCTGGAAGGGTGCGATGCCGTTTCGCATGGAGCCACCGGCAAAGGGAACGATCAGGTTCGCTTCGAGCTGGCCTACTACCACTTCAACCCGGGCATCAAGGTCATTGCACCCTGGAGGATGTGGGATCTGAACAGCCGCCAGGCCCTGATCGAGTATGCCCAGAATAACGGCATTCCTCTGCCGACGATAGAGAAACGCCCCTGGTCGTCGGACCGCAACCTGCTGCATATCTCATTTGAAGGGGGCATTCTGGAGGATACCTGGGCCGAAGCGCCGCAAGAGATGTATGTCCTGACAAGAGAGCCGGAACAGGCTCCTGACAAGCCGCAGTATATTGAAATCGAGTTCAAGAACGGCAACGCAGTGGCGGTGGATGGAGTCACCATGACCCCGGCCCAGCTGCTGGCGCACCTCAACTCCATCGGTGGCTTGCATGGCGTTGGTCGCGTCGATCTGCTGGAGAACCGCTCGGTCGGCATGAAGTCGCGCGGAGTTTACGAAACACCCGGCGGCACAATTCTGCGTGAAGCCCACTCCTCCGTGGAACAGATTACCATGGATCGCGAAGTCATGCGCATTCGCGACAGCCTTATTCCTGAATACGCCAAGCAGATTTATGCCGGCTACTGGTTCTCTCCCGAGCGCCAGATGCTGCAGACGCTGATTGATGACTCCCAGAAATGTGTCAACGGCCTGGCCCGCGTAAAACTCTACAAGGGCTTGTGCCGCACGGTCGGCCGCAAGTCCGAGACAGACTCGCTTTTCAACCTGGACTTCGCCACGTTCGAAAAGGACAAGGTCTATAATCAGGCTGATGCCGAAGGCTTTATCAAGATTAATTCCCTGCGGCTCCGGATACGGTCGCTGATGCAGGCCAACAGAAAAAAATAGACCGGGGTAGTCATGTCCAAAGATAAACTCTGGGGCGGCCGTTTTACCCAGCCGACTGATAAATTCGTAGAGGAATTCACCGCCTCGATTGAATTCGACAAGCGCCTGTATCATCAGGATATCCGCGGCTCGGTGGCCCATGCCCGCATGCTGGGCAAGCAGGGCATCATTCCGCTGGAGGATGTTGAGCAGATAGTTCACGGGCTGCAAAAGATTCTGGAGCAGATCGAAGCCGGCGAGTTCGATTTTTCCATCAGCCTGGAAGATATCCATATGAACATCGAAGCCCGCCTGTCGTCTGCCATCGGTGAGGCCGGCAAAAGGCTGCACACCGGCCGTTCACGCAACGATCAGGTTGCTCTGGATATACGGCTCTATCTGCGGGATGAGATCGTTGAGATCACGACGTATCTGGATCTGCTGATCGACGCACTACTGACCCAGGCTGAAGCCAATATCGACACGCTCATGCCCGGATTCACACATTTGCAGACCGCACAGCCGATCCTGTTCGCCCATCACCTGATGGCCTATGTGGAGATGTTCAAACGCGACAAGGCTCGACTGGATGATTGCCTGAAGCGGGTTAATGTCATGCCGCTGGGGGCCGGAGCTCTGGCAGGCACGACTTTTCCAATAGACCGTCAGTATGTGGCCGAACAGCTCGATTTCCCGGCTATCACCCGCAACTCGCTGGACGCTGTTTCAGATCGCGACTTTTCTCTGGAATTTCTTGCGGGAGCCTCGATCATGATGATGCACCTTTCCCGCTTCTCAGAGGAACTGATCCTCTGGTCTACCAGCTCATTCCAGTTCATTGAGCTATCAGACGGTTTCTGCACCGGTTCATCAATAATGCCTCAGAAAAAGAATCCGGATGTACCCGAACTGGTGCGCGGCAAAACCGGCCGCGTCTACGGCAACCTGATGGCATTGCTGACCACCATGAAATCGATCCCTTTGGCCTACAACAAAGATATGCAGGAAGACAAGGAACCGCTCTTCGATACCATTGACACCGTCAAGGGCTGCCTTAAGATTTTTGCAGACATGATTCAGGAAATGAAAGTGAATACCGCCGGGATGCGGAGGGCTGCCGGCCTTGGTTTTTCTACCGCCACCGATGTGGCAGACTATCTGGTCAGAAAAGGCCTCCCTTTCCGTGATGCCCATGAAGTAGTCGGTAAAGCGGTCGCATACTGCGTAGAA
>JACRCG010000170.1 GCA_016219145.1 Deltaproteobacteria bacterium
ACGGAAGCGGCGTAATTCAGGTTGGGATCCTGATGCAGCGCCTCTTTGCTCAGGGTTGTTTTGGACTCACTGCCGATGGCATAGGAGGTAAGCCCCTCCTGCAGGCGGTAATTGGTGTTGTGGGAGACATAGCAGATCCGGCAGCGGTCCACGATCGGCGCCTCTTCCTTCTCGGACAGGAAGCGGTTGAATTCGGAGTTGTTGCTGGTGGCGATGATCAGGGAATCAATCGGCCAGCGGTAGCCGTCGATCTCGATGGCCCGGTTCTGAATGACGCCCAGATAGACCTGGACCAGATCCTTCTTGTTTTTGAAAATCTCGTCGGAGAAGTGTATCCCGCCGCCGGCCACCCGGGCCAGGGCGCCGCGCCGCAAGTCGAAGCGATAGGGATTGTTGGTGTCGGAGATATGCAGCAGGCGCTGGATTGATTCCTCGCCCAGTAAATCTACCGACGAAGAAGTGATCTTGTCCTTGGCCGGGTACTTGCCGGTCACTGTGCCAAGACTCTCGCTCATCGGTACCGGAACAACTTCGACAAAATCGAGCATCCGTTCCATATTTCCGTCGCAGAAGGAGCGGATGTCGTTCCAGATATAGCCGCTACAGGCGCCCATCGGACGATAGTTCTCATAAAGCGCATCAATGGCTGCATCAGCCAGGCCGCCCTTCTCGGCCAGGAAGCGCCGGTTATCCTCGCTCGCGTCACTCAGGTTCATCGCTAGAATCAGCGGGTCTTCATAGGTCTGGGAATCGACGATATTGATCTTGCCGTAGTGGCCCAGTTGCTCCAGGCCGTTAAAGCGGAAGGTATAGCGGCGATTTCTGGATTCTGACAGAAAGGCCCGGTACTGGCTGCAGAGGAACTCGACGAAAAAGGTCTTGCCGTTGCCCGGCTCACCTACCAGCACGAAGGCCATCTCCTTGCTGGACCCTCCCTCGGCGGCATCCTTGACATACGAGACAAAGCTGTTGATCTCGTCGTACATGCCGATAGTGTGTTTTCGTCCGGTTCGGAACACATTAAAATCATAAGTGGTCCTGCCGTTCACCACCACCTTGGTGAAACCCGCCCCGAGAATCATCCTTGCCACAGATTGAAAGGCATTCTCGAAGACCCTCTCACCTTCTTTCAGAGCAGCAATGTGCTGGCCCAATCTCTCACAGGTAGCCATGGTCGTCCTCCGTGCTGATGTCGATAGACTGTTTTTGTCCGTGGCTCGCAATGAAAACGGACAAATATACTCCTGATTCTAATTATTACCTATGTTTGACATTTGGCAAGTCAATATTTTGTCAAGTTACAGACCTTGCTTATTACCTCAGCAATTACCGTACCAGCCATGCCTGCCGCTCTGGTTTTTGAATAGACGGCGCATGTCCGCCGAAAACGCGAGAAGGGGATTCCGTTACGGAATCCCCTTCTCAGCCTTGACTTTTATGGAACGAAATTTATCTTCTTACCATCATTTGTCGCTTCATGCGCCCGCCCATGGCCGCCATCTGGTGCTTCTGGAGGGCGCCCAGGCTCTCCAGGTGGAACTGGAACCACATGTCCCCATAGGCCCGCATATTCATCTTCTTGCCCTTTTCCAGGCTATCCAGATTGTCCTTCAGTTTTTCATCGCCGGAATTTTTCTTCAAGCCCTTGGCGAGAACTTCCTTGGCCCTGCTGAGATCGCCGCTCTCGTTCAGGCAGTAGGCATACAGGCTCCAGAGCAGCGGTTCCTTGCTGTTCCACTGCACCGCCTTTTCAAAGGTGCTGATCATCTTGTCTTTTTTCTGGCGCTTCATGTACGAAACCGCCAGCATTCCCATGGCGGCCCAGTTCTTGTAGAATGATTTCTCCAGATGCGGGAAGGCATTCGAAAAGTCGCGCTTCATGTAGTAAATCATACCGATCTGCGAGTTCAGCTGCCCATCCACGAAAAACTGCCACTTGCCGTACTTCAGGGCATCTTTCAACTCGCGAACCGCTTTCTCAAAGCGCGGCGGCTGGGCCTGCAGGTCTTTCCCGGCCGTTTCGATAGCTGCCATGACCTTTTTCAGGGTCAGGCGTGAAAGCAGTACGAATGATATGGCAAAGACGATGATGGCAATTATCAGCGAACTCACCCCGCCGATTTTCAAAAAAAACAGTATCAACCCAAGCACCACAGCCAACGCTGCGGAAATGCACATATTATACATCAGTTCTTCCTTTCATTTTGCAAGAGACTATTCATTGCGGCTGATAGCGGACGAGGTTCAGCTCTTGACTGCCGGAGCCATCTCACCGTTCTTTTTGGTAAACTTTGCGATTATTATGCGCCGGCCCGGTTTGAGAGCAACTTTGACTTTCAGATTGTTCCAGGCGGTGAGAAGTTTGGTCGTTGTTTTGAACCTCTTGGCCAACGAATCGATCGTGTCGCCTTTTTTAACGGTGTAGTATTTGGCATAACCGCCCTTGCTGTCTGCCGTGCGGGTCTCCCGCCCCTCATGACCAAAATCAACTGTCTGCTTGACCGGCACAACCAGAGTTTTTCCGGCAACGCGGCTTTTTGTATCCAGGCCGTTCAACTCGGCCAGCATGGCGGATGATGTGCCAAAACGGCGGGCCAGGCTTTTGAGCGAATCTTTTTTGCGGGCCTTGTATCTGGTGTAGAGCACCTTCTCGGTGAAACGCTTATCTTCGGCGATCCTGGCATATTCAGCCTCAAACTGCTGCTTGCTCCCTTTTGGTATTTTCAGCACATAGTCGGGATAATTGGGAGGGGTACACCAGTGTCTCAAGTCCGGATTCAACTCCTTGATTGATTCATAGGTGGTGCCGCTCAGTCTGGCCGCCAGTTCAAGATCGGTACGTGACGGTATCGTGACGGTGTCAAATTCGATCGGCGTCATGTAGGCCACATCGGTAAAGCCGTAACGGGCCGGATCTTTTGCTATGAAGGCGGCTGCCAGCAGCTTGGGAACGTACTCCTTGGTCTCGCGCTTCAGATATGATTTTTTTGAAATTTCCCAGAAGTCGCTGCTGTTGTACATGTTGATGGCGCGCAGAATCTTGTTTTCACCGGCGTTGTAGCCAGCTGCGGCCAGATACCAGTCTCCGTTGAAAAGGCCGTAGAGCTCTTTGAGATACAGGGCCGCCGCCGTTGTCGCCTTGACCGGGTCCTTGCGCTCGTCGATCCACTGATCGATCCGCAGGGCATAGCGTTTGCCCGTGCCGGACATAAACTGCCAGGGGCCGACAGCGCTGGCCCAGGAGCGGGCATGCAGCTGGAAGCCGCTCTCGATCATGGCCACATAGACCAGATCCTCCGGCATTCCTTCTCGGGCTAAAATTTCCTTCATCATCGGGATGTAGCGTGAAGAGCGTGAAAGCCAGCGCGAAAATGAGGCACGGCCTTTGGTCTGGAAATAGTAGAGGAAGTACTCCACCCTGCTGTTCAGCGTCAGTGGAATGTCCGAGATCGGCAGATCGCTGTCGGGCAGAGCCAGGGCGGTGTCTTCGTCACCATTCTCCCGCAGCTCTTCCAGAGTGAACAGATCGGCCACCGGAGCATTCTTGCCCGCCGCCTCAACAGTGATCTCATCAGCCGGTATAAGCGCCGGCGGCTCGACCGGGCCAAGCAGCGGCGCGTTCGGGCGGGTCAGTTCGGCCAGAAGCGGCTGAACCGGTTCCGTTGCACCGGCAGGAAGCACGAACGCCAGCGCCAGCGTAATGATGACGAGATATATGTGAGGGTGCCCTGTTTTCATAAGTTCCGGAATTATAGAGTAAGCCGTTTCGAAAGTCAATGACGCTAAAACCCTTGTCAGATGGGGTTTTCCACGAAAAAAGCCCGCCGGAGCGGGCTTTTTAATGCACAAATTTTCCTGGCGGCTATGAAGCCGAAGAGCGCTCTTTCTGCATCGCTTCACGGCCAGCCTCGATGGCGGAAGCCAGCACCGATTTTTTTTCAACGATGGTTTCCTTGCCCTCTTCAATGGCTACCTTGATTTTTTCCTGGGCTTCCTTGGCGTATTCCTTGATCTTGTCCACTGCATCCTCGGTCAGATCAGCAATATTCTCGCGCATCTCCTGGCCGCTCTTGGGCGCGTAAAGCAGAGCCAGAACGGCTCCAACAGCTGCCCCTGCCAAAAATGATGCCAGTACGGTTCCTGCGCATACTCCTCTTTCGTCAGACATGTTACACACCTCCCCATTTTTTTAAATAACGATCAAACATGTATTTTCCTGCCACCTTGACTCCGGTCGCCCAGACCGAAGTGGTGCTGAGAACATTTGTAACCGTGCCGACCGAACGGTTGATGGTGCTCAGATTGGCGCCGGTTTCTCCCAGCGCTGCCATAAAGCGCTTGACATCGTCGGTATGCTCGGCCACGCCACCGCCGACAGTCTTAAGCTCCGCCAGCACCCCGGTCAGTTCCTGCAGGGTCGGCTTCAGTTCCTTCTGCACCATATCGCTTAAGGCGCCGACCGATTCGACCGTCCGCCTGACCGACAAAATAGTCGGGATCAGAACCAACACCAGGATACAGAGTGCTACAGCTATGATTATCAGCGCTATTCCGGTCAGTGGCATTATATTGCTCCGGTATCGGTAGTCGGTACATCCTGTGGCAAAGTATAAAGCAATTCAGTAAAAATTCAACGTCAAACAGTTAATCCAATAAAAGCAGTCCTCACGGAGGCACAGAGCTCTCAGAGCTGTAATAACCGATATCACCTGACGCTATTAGGTTTAACTATATGCGTGAAACTCTTTTTGCTGTGTTTCTCGGTGCCTCTGTGAGCTCTGTGAGATTAACTGCAGTTTTTTCTGTCCGGCATCATTTTTGAGATAATTTCTTCTGCGGCTGAATAAGGATCGATGCAACGATCGCACATCCCGCTGACAATCCTGTCCAGCGAGTCGTTTTCTGCCATGAACAGCATGGCTTTACCCAGAACTGCATCGCGCAGAATGTCCATGAAATGGCGCTGGTTGCGCTCGCGCAGAAAGTTGTCGATAGTTCCGCTTGCAAAGAGGAAGTCGCGGTGAGCTAGAATTTCCTCAACCAACTCTTCAGTTCCCACGCCGCGTTGGGCCTCGGTCCTCATGACCTGAGGATTCCACGCTCCCTCAACGGCATTGCGCATCTCCAGCATGTTGCTCAGCTCTCTGGCTGTCCGGTCGGCGCCGTCGCGGTCGGCCTTGTTGACGACAAAAATGTCGCCGATCTCCAGAATGCCGGCCTTGATCGCCTGAATGTCGTCGCCCATTCCCGGCACCATGACAACACAGGTGGTATGGGCCGCCTTGACGATATCCACCTCGTCCTGCCCGACCCCTACGGTTTCAATGATGACGATATCCATGCCCATGGCGTCCATCACCAGCGCCACATCTGAAGTCGAGCGGGAAAGGCCGCCCAGAGCGCCTCGGGTGGCCAGACTGCGGATAAAAACCCCTTCGTCGCAGGAGTGGCGGTTCATGCGGATACGGTCGCCCAGAATGGCTCCGCCGGTAAAGGGGCTGGTCGGGTCTATGGCGACCACGCCGACCCTGTTTCCTCTCTTGCGGAACGATGCGGTCAATTGATCAACCAGGGTCGATTTGCCGGCTCCCGGTGGGCCGGTAATACCGATGATATAGGCCTTGCCGGTGTGCCGGTAGAGTTGTTTCAGTTCATCAATAGCCTGGGGGCGGCCATCGTCGATGTCGCGCATCAACCGGGCGGCGGCGCGGATATTGCCATTCAAGACCTGTTCAGCAAGTGTCATATGGAAACCTGGTTCTGTGGAATTAGTACGGCGAGCGGTTTCTATAGCACGATACAGGCGGGATTACAACGGGCTCAGCTTGTGAGTACGGTGCTATTCTGCTTCGGAGGGGCGCGTCTCAATAGATTATGATGTAGCCGTGCTCTTCGGCAATTTTTCGGACCTGATCCTTATCCTGAAGCGTATAGGTTTTGCCCTCCAGCACAAATGTATATCCTCCCTGTCCATCCGGAACCGCGTCCGCCAGCAGCGCCTCAAAAGTTGCCGTCTTTACCATGTCGCCCCTCCTGTTTCGTCTTCGCCATAGCATTCTGAACCGCTTCAGCCAGCATGAGCACATCTTCTCCGGTTGTTTGCCACGAACACATGAAACGCGCACCGCCCGATCCGATAAAGGAGTAAAAATGCCAGCCGGCCGAACGAAGTGCGGTCACAGCACCTTCCGGCATCTCGACAAAGACCGAGTTGGCCTGACGCGGATACATGATGTTTACTCCGCCGATCCCGGACAATTTCTGCTCAAGCAGCGCGGCGCAGTCATTGGCATGCCTGGCATTTTTCAGCCACGTCCCGTTTTCCAGCATGCCGATCCAGGGCGCTGAGATAAACCTCATCTTGGAAGCCAGCTGTCCGGCCTGTTTACAGCGGTACTCAAACTCAAGCGCCAGTTCGCGGTTAAAGAAGACGACCGCTTCTCCCAGCGCCATGCCGTTTTTTGCCCCTCCCAGACAGAGTACGTCAACTCCGGCTCGCCAGGTGATATCGGCCGGAGCCGCCTCAAGCGATACGACCGCGTTGGCAAAACGAGCCCCGTCCATCTGCACCAGCAAGCCATAACGGCGGGCCAGATCTGCGGCGGCGCGGATCTCGGCCTGGGTGTAGACCGTCCCGACCTCGGTGGCCTGCGTCAGGCTCAACACTTTGGGCCGGGGGTAGTGGATATCACTGCGGCGGGTTATGGCGCGCTCAACCTCAGCCAGGTCAAGCTTGCCGGCCGCTCCATGAATATGCAGAATCTTGGTGCCGTTGGAGAAGAATTCCGGCGCACCGCACTCGTCGGTTTCAACATGGGCAAGATCGTGGCAGATCACACTGTGATACGAACGGCACAGAGCTGCCAGAGCCAGCGAATTTGCTGCCGTGCCGTTGAAAACGAAGAATACCTGGCAATCGGTCTCGAAGACTTGCCTGATAGATTCGCAGGCTCGCTCTGTCCAGACGTCGTCGCCGTAGGAAGGCACAAAACCGGTGTTGGCTGACTCCATTGCCCGCCAGGCTTCCGGGCAGATACCGGCGTAGTTGTCGCTGGCGAACTGATTGAATTTGCGCTTTTGCTGCATATTTTCCTCTTCCGGTCATGAACTTAGGTAATTACAGCCAAATTATCATCTGTACGGGCGACTTGCCAGATATTTTAACCAGCCCCGCGGCAACAGTTGAATAGTGGCGCACAAATGGATATCATGCAAATTCAGCCTCATCCAACTCCGGCGGGAAGGTCCTCATGCGTTACAGCCGAATGCGGCTCTCGCACAAAATTGTTCTGGTAAGCCTGCTCACCGCCCTGCTGGTCGGCCTGATGGTGCTACGCTCTCCCTCCCTGACCGGCGAACCGGCAGCTTCGCTTGCAGACAAGGCTCTGGAAGATCTCTCACGCGTCGAATACCCCAGCCTTAAAGGTATTAAATGGCATGCTCACTTCGTGCAGCCGCATCAGACCCTTGAGTCGCTGTTCGGGGCTGACTGGATCTGGGTAGCCCGCTTTAACCGGGTTGACCGGCGGCATGTGTATCCGGGCATGACCATCAAGGTGCCGGACAGCATGGCTGACATCCGCAACTATACGCCCTTGCCGCGCTTGTATCAGCCTGCCGCCGGGCATGGCAAGTATATCCTGGTTGATATCACCGAACAGTGGCTGGGGGCCTACGAAAATGGCAAGCTGGTGTTCTCCGCGCCGGCGGCGACCGGCAAGCTCACGACCGAAACGCCTGTTGGCTTCTTCCGCATTGATGCGCGCCATCTGACTCACACGTCCTCGCTCTATAAAACCAGAGACGAAACCGAACAGTATCCGATGGACAATGCCATACGTTTTCATATCGGAGATGACAACGTTTCCTACTGGATTCACGCCCGCGACCTGCCGGGCAGGCCCGCTTCACACGGCTGCATCGGCCTGTTTGACGAAGAGATGCAGAACCGTGTCTACGGCTTTCCGTCCAGACCGGTGTTGCTGGATTCACAGAAGCTTTACGCCTGGGCTGCCGGAGAGAGTGATTACGGCTCT
>JACRCG010000171.1 GCA_016219145.1 Deltaproteobacteria bacterium
CTCGCGCGCCTTGCATATGGGACTTTTCCCTGTGCCGGATTTATAATGTAAATTACTTGGCGCCCTTGGAGCGCTCGATGACCTTCGCGTACTCGGCAGTGTACTCGGGCCGTTCTTCCTTGTACAGGACTCCGGTAAGGATTTTACCCTGGAGCTGCTCAGGGCTCATCTTCTCGGCTGCCTTCACCGGCACCGCAATTTCCTTGAGGCGGTTCATCATCTCGATGACCGACTTGAACTTGTTGCGGCGACCATAAGTAGTCGGGCAATCATCCAGAATCTCGACTACGGAGAAGCCCTTGTGCTGAATGGCCTCGACGATCAGTTTGTCGATCTGGTTGGCGTGAAATGCGGTGCCACGAGCAACAAAAGTAGCGCCGGCGCCGATAGCCAGTTTGGCAATGTCGAAGTTCGGATCAGGGTTGCCATAAGGGGTGGTGGAGGCTTTATGACCGGTTGGCGTGGCCGGAGAAAACTGGCCGCCGGTCATGCCGTAGATATAGTTGTTCATGATGATGTAGGTCATGTCGATGTTGCGACGACAGGCGTGAATGAAGTGGTTGCCGCCGATGGCGGTACCGTCACCATCGCCGCCGACCAGAATGACATTCATTTCCGGTTTGGCAAGCTTTACGCCGGTGGCAAAAGCTGCGGCACGGCCATGGGCGGTGTGTAGTGTGCAGCAATCCATATAGCCCGGCAGACGCGACGCACAGCCGATGCCGGATACGATGGCGGTGTTTTCTTTCTGGAGCTGGAGCGTATCAATCGCACGAATCAGCCCTTTCATGACGATGCCGTGTCCGCAACCGGGACACCAGATGTGAGGCAGTTTGCCGGGGCGAACCCATTTATCATAATCGAATGCCATGTTACTTAACCTCCTTGATCTTCTCGAGTATCTGGTCAGGATTGATCGGCTCACCGTCAACGCGGAAGATACCGAGTACCGGGGCCTTGCCCTGCGCACAACGCTCCAGTTCACCAGCGCACATGCCCAGATTCATCTCGGGGCAGATAAAGCCCTTGACCTTGCCGGCTAAAGCCTTGATCTGCTTGTCCGGGAAAGGCCAGAAAGTTTTGATGCGGAACATGCCGGCCTTGAGACCCTGCTCACGGGCTACGTTGACTGCGTAGCGGGCAGAGCGTGATGTGGAGCCATAGGCAACGACAACTACATCGGCATCATCCAGCATGTATTCTTCAAATTCTACGATGTCATCCACATTGGCTTCTACCTTGCGAACCTGACGCTCTTCCTCGGCCTGTACAATTTCGGCCTTGGTGGTCGGGAAGCCGTCCTGCATCTTGTTGAGGCCGGTAACATGGAATTTGTAGCCGGAGCCAAAAGCGGCCAGAGGAGGCACATCGCCGAAACTGGTGTCGTATGGTTTGTACTTGTCAGGTGCAACAGTCGGAGCTTTGCGGGGAATCACTTCTATCTCGCCCGGTTCCGGAAAAACAATGCGCTCGCGCATATGAGCCACGATCTCATCCGGCATGACCATAACCGGAGTACGATACTTTTCTGAGAGGTTAAAAGCCCGGATAACCTCTTCATAGGTTTCCTGCACTGAAGCAGGTGTCAGGCAGATAGCCGGATGGTCTCCATGAGTACCCCATTTGGCGCACATTACGTCCGACTGTGAAGGACCGGTCGGCATGCCGGTCGATGGTCCGCCGCGCATGACGTTGTAAACCACGCAGGGAATCTCGGCAATACAGCCGTAGCCGATCAGTTCCTGCTTGAGTGAAAGGCCAGGTCCGGAGGTCGAGGTAAGCACCTTGGCGCCGGTCAGCGCAGCTCCAAGAATGGCAGCCATCGCGCCAATTTCGTCTTCCATCTGAATAAATTTGCCGCCGACCTTTGGAAGCTCAACGGACATGACCTCGGCAACTTCGGTCGAAGGTGTGATCGGGTAGCCGCCGAAAAAATTGCAGCCGGCGTATAGAGCGCCTTGTGCTGCGGCTTCGTTACCCTGAAGAAACGCTACTTTTTTGGACACTGTTCATTTCCTCCTGTAGAATTAATCTGTTATGACTTTAATAGCGAAGTCTGGACAACGCAGTTCACACTGCATGCACTTGATACAGGCCTCCAGGTTCTTGACGCCGACAACAAAACCCTGCATCTCCAGAACCTGTTTGGGGCAAAACTCGACACAGATGTGGCACCCCTTGCAATACTTCTCAATAATCTCGATTTTAGGCAGTTTTTTCTCCATCTGGAAATACTCCTTTATTCCGTAATAAAAGGTGTGAAATTCAGACCCCCATAACGTGGCAAAAGAAGGGCAGAAAGTTCCACCCTTCTTTCACTGATTCATCGTGGTCTGTTAGGTTTGATGTAAAATGTTTACTTCATGCTTCCGACAAGATCTTTCACGGCGGCAACCGATTTGTCCATCATGGCCTGTTCTTCGGCATCCAGCTTGAACTGAATGATGTTTTCAACGCCCTTCTCGCCAAGAACTGCCGGCACGCCGACATAGTAGCCGTTAACGCCGAACTCTCCCTGGAGGAAACAGCAGGTCGGAAGAACGCGCTTCTGATCCTTGAGGATTGACTCCGCCATGGCAATTGCAGACGAAGCTGGCGAGTAGAAGGCTGAACCGGTTTTAAGCAGGGCGACTACTTCGCCGCCGGCACCGCGAGTACGCTTGACCATGGCCTCCATAACTTCCTTGGCCTTGGCGGCATCATTGTATTTCTGCTCCAGAAGTTCCATGACCGGGATGCCGTTGACGCTGGCATAGCGAACCAGCGGTACCATATCATCGCCGTGTCCACCCAGAGTCATGGCTGTTACGTCTTTGACCGATACGCCCAGCTCCCAGGCGATAAAGGTAGCGAAACGGGCCGAATCAAGAACTCCTGCCTGACCGATTACACGATTGTAGGGGAAACCGGTGATCTTCTGGCAGAGAGTAACCATGGCGTCCAGCGGGTTGGAGATAACGATAACGATTGAATCGGGAGCATACTGTTTGATGCCTTCGGCGACCGAAGTCATGATCTTGGAGTTGACTTCGATCAGGTCATCACGGCTCATGCCGGGTTTGCGGGGAAGTCCGGCGGTCACAATTACAATGTCAGAACCTTTGATGTCCTCATAATTGTTGGTGCCTTTCAGGTTTACGTCATAACGGTCGACCGGTCCTACTTCTGCGATGTCGAGCATCTTGCCCTGCGGCAGGCCTTCTACGATGTCAAACAGTACAACATCACCAAGTTCACGCAGAGCGCAAAGCTGAGCAAGAACGCCACCAATCTGTCCGCCGCCGATGAGAGAAATCTTTTTCCGAGCCATGTTTGTTTCCTCCTCAAAATAGTTTGATGTACAAATGAGGCAGGTGAGTACAAAGCACGCACCCGCGTTTTGTCATTGTTGTTTTTACTTTGGTAACCTTGCTCAGATGGCATCAATAATTGCGTTCAGAGTCGCGCTTGGACGCATCGCCTTTTCGGTCAATGCCGGATTCGGGTTGAAATAACCGCCAATATCCTGAGGCTTGCCTTGTGCGCCGATCAATTCTTCATTGATCTTTGCTTCGTTTTCCTGAAGCTGGCGGGCTACTTTGGCAAAACGTGCCGCAAGATCGGCATCTTTTGTCTGGGCAGCCAACGCCTCAGCCCAGTACATTGCCAGGTAGAAATGGCTGCCCCTGTTGTCAATCTGGCCAACTTTGCGGGCCGGGTTTTTGTTGTTATCCAGAAATTTGGTGTTGGCCTGATCAAGAGTATCGGCCAGAAGCTGGGCCTTTTCATTTTTGAAGGTAGCGGCAAGATGTTCCAGCGACACGGCCAGCGCAAGGAATTCGCCCAGGGAATCCCAACGCAGATAACCTTCCTCAACGAACTGCTGAACATGCTTGGGAGCCGAACCGCCGGCGCCTGTTTCGAAAAGTCCGCCTCCGGCCAGAAGCGGCACGATCGACAGCATCTTGGCGCTGGTGCCCAGTTCAAGAATAGGGAACAAGTCGGTCAGATAGTCCCTCAGTGCGTTTCCGGTTACGGTAATCGTATCCAGGCCGGCTTTTGCCCGAGGCAGTGTGAAGCGCATCGCTTCTACCGGAGACATGATATGGATTTCAAGACCATTGGTATCATGATCTTTCAGATAGGTATTCACCTTTTCGATCATCTGCGCATCATGGCCTCTGTTTTTATCCAGCCAGAAAACAGCCGGAGCACCAGTCGCACGGGCCCTGCGAACAGCCAGCTTGACCCAGTCCTGGATCGGCAGATCCTTTGACTGGCAGCCGCGCCAGATATCGCCCTCTTCAACGGCATGCTGGATCAGTACGGTTCCGGACTCATCAACAACACGCACAGTGCCATTTGCTGAAATCTTGAAAGTCTTGTCATGCGAGCCGTACTCTTCCGCTTTCTGTGCCATCAGACCGACGTTGGATACGCTTCCCATCGTGGTCGGATCAAACTGGCCGTTCTTTTTGCAGAAGTCGATGCACTCCTGATACCACTCGGAGTAGGAAGTATCGGGAATGACACACTTGACGTCGTGCAGCTTGCCGTCAGGACCCCACATACCGCCGGAATCACGGATAACAACCGGCATGGAGGCATCGATGATGATGTCGTTGCTGGCATGCAGGTTGGTGATACCCTTGTCGGAGTCAACCATGGCCAGCGGTGGCTGTTTCTTGTATACATCCTGGATGTCTGCTTCAATCTCGGCCTGCTTTGCTTCCGGCAATTTCTTCAGTTTGGCATACAAGTCGCCCATACCAAGGTCGGGGTTGACACCCAGCTCCTTAAAGGTGGCAGCATGCTTCTCAAAAACATCCTTGTAGAAAACAGATACGAAATGACCGAACATGATCGGATCGGAGATCTTCATCATGGTAGCTTTAAGGTGTACTGAGAACAGTACTCCCTGAGCCTTGGCATCAGCAATCTGCTCGGCAATAAATGCGCGCAGTGCCTTGGCACTCATGAAAGCGCCGTCAAGAACTTCACCGGCCTGAAGAGGGAGTTTTTCTTTGAGGACTTTGACGTTGCCGGCCTGATCCTCAAACTCGATCCGGACATTTCCAGCCTGCTTCATGGTTATTGATTTTTCACTATGGTAAAAGTCGCCGGCAGTCATATGAGAAACATGTGTTTTTGAGTCAGGGCTCCAGGCGCCCATCTTGTGCGGATACTTCTTGGCATACTCTTTAACGGCACGAGCTGATCTTCTGTCGGAGTTACCTTCACGGAGCACCGGATTTACAGCACTGCCCAGGCACTTGGCGTAACGTGCGTGAAGCTCTTTTTCAGCGGGACTCTGCGGATCTTCGGGATAATCGGGGAGTTTGTAGCCCTGCACCTGTAATTCCTTGATGGCGGCTTTCAGCTGAGGAATCGAAGCGCTTACGTTAGGCAACTTGATGATATTGGCTTCGGGCTTCTGTGTCAGCTCGCCCAGCTCGGCCAGATAGTCAGGCATCCTCTGGCTTTCCGTAAGATAGTCAGGAAAGTTTGCAATAATTCTTCCGGCAACGGAGATATCACGCGTTTCAACAACAACGCCAGCCGCCTTGGTAAAGGCGTTAACGATGGGGAGCAAAGAGTAGGTTGCCAGCGCGGGCGCTTCATCGATTTTTGACCAGATTATTTTTGCGGTTTGTGTCGTCATGTTCTCTCCTTGTTTTTTCGTATAACTACAAGTTATTACGGCAATATATAGCCTGAGTAAAAATTCTGTATACAGTATACAAAACCCTCCGGACTGTCAAGAAAAAACAATGAAGTCAGGAGGGTTAGAGCAATGCCGACATAGGATGGGCCGTATCAAGTTTGTGAGTTACATTAGTTTCATGACGGCTGCTTCCTGACACAAGAAGACATCCTGCCGAACGTTCATTTTTTGCCCGAGTATCGCCTCGCTCCATCTGCATCATCACGACTGAAACGACGCGGTATTACCAGCAGCTGCCCCGGCCAGAGACGTTTGGGATCGCTGATCTGGTCACGATTAGCCCGGTAAATGAGCGGCCAGAGTGATGAATCGTTGTATATCTCGGACCGACCGGCGATTTGGGGCAAAGTTTCACCGCGTCTGACAGTGTATGAAACCGGAAACTGCTGCCCGGATTCTTTGACTGATGGCTTCGAAGGTGACGCCGACTCCCGGCCCGACTCAACCGCCTGATATTTTTCCTGTTTCAGAAGACGGAGTTCCGCCTCCGCAGCCTCGCGCATCAGCCGTTCTTCCTCAAGCTTTTGAGCCAGTTCTAATGCGCGACGGCGCTCTTCGGCAGCCTGCTTCTGTTTCAAGAGACGCAGTTCCAGACGGAGCAGCTCCGCTTTCTGGAACGCCAGCTGATAGTAAGTATCAGCCTCTCGGTCATCCTCCTGAACATGGAAGATCGCTTCTCCATGCTCGAAGGTTTCCAACAGGTTACGATACTCCTGCGGCAGCAGCTTGATGGCATCCTGGCGACCAAGCTCCTCGACCAGGGAAGTCGCCTTGCTGCGCCAGGTCGGCTCAGTAGTTGAACAACCTGCTAACATCATGGCACAAAAAAACGCTATGCAGGCAGCAAGGCGAGCCATGAATCTGAGATTACACCGTTTTTTCGGCCAGACGGATACCCAGCTCCCGGAGCTGCTTGAGATCCACCGGCGAAGGAGCCTCGGACATCATGCACGTACCTTTCTGAGTTTTGGGAAAGGCGATAACGTCACGGATGGAATCGCTTCCGGTCAGGAGCATGATCAGACGATCCATTCCAAAGGCGATGCCGCCATGCGGCGGAGTTCCAAACTCAAGAGCATCCAGCAGAAAACCGAACTTGCTGCGGGCATCCTCGACCGACATGCCCAGAAGCTTGAACATCAGCGACTGGACCTGTTCCTGGTGAATCCTGATCGATCCGCCACCGATCTCGTTGCCATTTAAAACAAGATCATAGGCCTTGGCACGGCAGCGCCCCGGATCAGACTCGACAAATTCGATGTCCTCATCCATTGGTGCGGTGAAGGGGTGATGTACCGCCGCCCAACGCTTTTCGTCTTCGTCCCATTCCAGCAGCGGGAAGTCTGTTACCCAGACAAAGCGATAATCATCCTTGCTGGTCAGCTTGAGAATGTTGGCCAGATGGTTGCGCAGTTTGCCGAGCGAATCGTTAACGACTTTCGGTTTGTCAGCCACAAAGAAGAGCAGGTCGCCTTCCTGTGCTCCGAAATTTGCGTTCATCGCAGCGATCTCATCAGCAGTAAAAAACTTGGCGATCGGTGAGTGCCATTCGCCATTTTCAATCTTGACGTAGGCCAGACCCTTGGCGCCGTAAATTTTAACAAAGTCGGTCAGATCATCGATTTCCTTACGGGAGAAACCTGAGCATCCTTTGGCGTTCAGTCCCTTGATGATACCCCCTTTGGCGGCTACATCGGCAAAGACCTTGAAACCGGAGGCTTGGACAAGATCGGTAAGCTCGCACAGCTCCATACCGAAACGCATGTCGGGGTTGTCAACTCCGAAGCGACGAATCGCCTCGGCATAGGTAAGGCGTTCAATAGGCAGCTGCACCTGAACACCCTTGGCTTCCGTGAAGATGCGGGCCATCAGCCCTTCCATGACTGTAATGATATCTTCGCGGTCTATAAACGACATCTCGCAGTCGATCTGGGTAAACTCCGGCTGGCGGTCAGCGCGCAGGTCTTCATCACGGAAACAGCGCACTACCTGGAAATAGCGGTCGAAACCGGAAATCATCAGAATCTGTTTGAATATCTGCGGTGACTGCGGCAGAGCGTAAAACTGCCCCTGATTGATACGCGACGGCACAAGAAAGTCACGCGCACCTTCCGGGGTGGACTTGGTCAGAAAAGGGGTTTCAAGTTCGATAAAACCGTTATCGGTCAGGTAGGAGCGGGTCAGCTGGGAGACCCTGGAGCGCAGGATCAGGTTGTGCTGCAGCTGGGGACGGCGCAAATCAAGGTAGCGGTACTTGAGGCGGATGTTCTCGCTGATATCGCTATGTTCGTCCAGCATGAAAGGGAGCGGCTTGGAACGGTTGAGCAGTTTGCACTCCAGCACCTGGATCTCCACCTCGCCGGTCTTCATATTCGGGTTTACCGTGCCATCCGGACGAGGGATAACCTTGCCTCTGACCGCCAGCACAAACTCGCTGCGCACATTTTCTGCGACAGAGTGGGCCGGACCGTTGACCTCCGGGTCAAAAACAATCTGGGCAATCCCTTCACGGTCGCGCAGATCGATAAAAATCAGCCCGCCATGGTCACGGCGACGCAGCGCCCACCCCATCAGAATAACTTCTCTGCCGACATCCGTCGCCCGCAGATCGCCGCAATAATGAGTCCGTTTCCAGTTTCCGAGTGTATCCATATCATCCTCCAGGTATGTTAAAAAAAATAAGCTCTCACAAAGCTCACCAAGTCTCAAAGAAAACTGAAAGGCCTAACACTCTTCTTTGTGTACTTTGTGCCTTTGTGAGAAAATGGTGTCAGTCTATAAGATTTCCGATACTGCCGAACCGGGGCCGGAACTTGTCCCGGTTCCAGGACCAATATTTAATGAATGCCAGCCCCTTGATCTGGTCGCGACGCACAAACTTCCAGAAACGGCTGTCATAGGAGCGGTCGCGATTGTCGCCCATCACAAAGTAGGAGTTTTCCGGCACTGTAATCGGCCCGAAACTGTCGCGCGGATTCATCTCCTTCGGAATGGTTTCACTCTCCTTATGGATCTCGTGCGGGTTCTGATAATGTCTGCCGTTGACATAGACCTTCTTGTCAATTCCCTCCACCACGTCCCCCGGCACACCGATCACCCGTTTGATGAAATCCTTGCTGGGATCTTCCGGATATTCAAAAACTATCACGTCGCCCCGCCTTGGATCGCGAAGGGTCAGGACACGTTTGTCGGTAAACGGAATTTTGGTGCCATAGATGAACTTGCTGACCAGCAGATGATCGCCGATTGCCAGAGTATCCTACATCGAACCGGACGGAATCTTGAAAGCCTGCACCAGAAAGGTACGTATGATCAGTGCCAGAATTATGGCGATCGCAATCGACTCGGCATATTCCCTGAAGAGACTTTTTTTGTGAATTGCCGGCTCGACCTGCTCCGGCGCTGAGACTGCCGGTTGTGTTTCCTTATTCTCGTCCATATCCGTCCTTCGCAGATTTGATGATCAATCGACCTTGAGAATTGCCAGGAACGCCTCTTGCGGCAATTCGACATTCCCGACATTCTTCATGCGCTTCTTACCTTCCTTCTGCTTCTCCAGCAGCTTGCGTTTACGGGTGATATCGCCACCGTAACACTTGGCCAGAACATCCTTGCGCATGGCCTTGACGGTCTCGCGTGCAATAACCTTGTTGCCGATGGCGGCCTGGATAGCTACTTCGAACATCTGACGCGAGATCAGCTCTTTCATCTTGGCGACCAGGTCACGACCTCTGAAATATGCTTTTTCGCGGTGCAGTATCAGTGAGAGAGCATCGACAATTTCACCGTTGATCATGACATTCATTCGGACCAGATCACTGCGGCGGTACTCCAGATGTTCGTAATCAAGGGAAGCATATCCCTTGGTGATTGATTTGAGACGGTCGTAAAAATCCAGCACGATCTCGTTCAGCGGCAATTCATAGATGATCATGACGCGCGTCGGAGTCAGATACTTGATTTCGCGCTGAACTCCGCGCTTATCCTCACAGAGCGCCAGGACTCCGCCGACAAAATCGTTGGGCACATGGATGTGGGCCAGGATAAAAGGCTCTTCCAGATATTCCGTGCTTTGCAGTTCCGGCATCTGATTGGCGCTCTGGATCGAGTAGACTTCGCCGTTCATTTTGTGCACGCGGTAGACAACCGTCGGGGCGGTGGTGATCAGGTCAAGGCCAAACTCCCGTTCCAGCCGCTCCTGAATGATCTCCATATGCAAAAGCCCCAGGAAACCGCAGCGGAACCCGAACCCCAGCGCCAGTGAGGTCTCCGGCTCATAAGAGAAAGAGGAGTCATTCAGCTTAAGCTTGGCCAAGGCGTCGCGCAGCTGCTCGTACTGGGCCGTATCGATCGGGTACAGTCCGGAAAAGACCATTGGCAGGACTTCCTTGAACCCCGCAAGCGGCATTTCACACTGGCGATGCAGCAGCGTAACCGTGTCGCCGACCTTGGCGTCGGCCACATCCTTGATACCGGCGATGACAAAGCCGACCTCGCCGGCAGCCAGCTCCGGCACTTCGACCATCACCGGGGCGAAGACTCCCACCTTGAGCGCCTCGAAGGAGCTGTTGGTAGCCATCAGCTGAATTTTATCACCTTTTTTGAGAGTGCCGTCAAAGATGCGGACAAGAATAATGACACCCTGATACTGGTCGTACCAGGAATCAAAAAGCAGCGCCTTGAGCGGAGCATTCGAGTCCCCCTTGGGAGCCGGAATCTTCTTGACGATCTCCTCAAGAATCTCGTGCGTTCCAATGCCCTCTTTGGCGCTGGCCAGGACAGCCTCATGGGCGTCAATACCGATGATATCTTCAATCTCCTGAATGACCCGCTCCGGATCAGCGGCCGGCAGGTCAATCTTGTTCAGAACCGGGAACACTTCCAGATTGGCATCCAGAGCCAGATACACGTTGGCCAGTGTCTTGGCCTCCACCCCCTGCGAAGCATCCACTACCAGCAAACCACCTTAACAGGCGGCCAGAGAGCGGGAAACTTCGTAAGTGAAGTCCACGTGACCGGGAGTGTCGATCAGGTTAAGGATATAGTCTTTCCCCTCATCAGAGCGATAGTTGAGCCGCACCGTCTGGGCCTTGATGGTGATCCCGCGCTCGCGCTCCAGATCCATCTTGTCCAGAAAC
>JACRCG010000172.1 GCA_016219145.1 Deltaproteobacteria bacterium
CATTTCAACAACTTGTAAATATACATGAAAGTCCCGCCGACCGAGACGCCGGACAACAGGCCGGCATACTTGGCCATCTCGCGTGAGAACTGGACGCGACCCATGAATTCTTCGATATCGGAAGTCTCCTCCGTCATGATAGCGATAATATCCTGCCAGTCCTTATCCCACTGGAATACCTGCAGATACAGATCAGAACCTCGCCAGATCAATATGCATACAAAGACCAGGCCGAAGGCTATAAAGCCTTTTGAAATGTCGGAGTCCTTGATGGCCTGGTAAATTTTTCTAACCAGTTCAATGTTCAAAACACAGAGGAACACCCAGATGGCGTTCTCAACCATCTTGATGTTCCTGATGGTATTGGGGCTCGGAGTCGGGTTTATGATCAGGAAGAGTCCGGACAGCGCCAGCACTATCAGGGTACTCAGATAAACTACCAGTTTGTTGCCGGATATCTCAAAAGTGCGGCAGAAAACGTAATACTCAAGAAAACCGTGAGTTATCATCATGATTGCCACGGTGCCGGAGATGTAATGGAAAGCGGTAAGTTTGTAGAAATGAGACCAGGGGTTAATGCTGTAAGCCTGACTTAGAAATATCAGAAAGAATCCGATCGAAATGCTTGTCCAAACACGGGCATTACCGATACTGAAGTAAAAACTTATGGCTCCGGCCAAGCCCCAGAATATAACCTGGGTGAGGTCGAACGGATTAAGCTGGGAAATAAGTTCGAAAAGTTTTTCCATATATCCTCCAGTAGTATCCAGATTAAATTAGAATTCCGATTTTGCGACGGTGATTATTGCAGAAAGTTTTTCCAGCATCAGCTTGGTATTGGTGCCGCTGATCAGCAGCTTGGCCGCTCTTTCAATGCTGGACAGAAATTTTACTGACCCGGCCTCGTCGATCAGGCAGGAATTGCCTCCATTGTCAGAGAGCGCCTTGTCCACAACCCCGCGGCCGACCTTGCCAATATATTCTCCGACGATGATTTTTATCTGTTCTTCAAACTCTGCAAGTTTGAGTGCGGCGGTTTTTTTGTCTCGTTCTTCACGGTCTCTGTTTATTTTTTCGATTTCAGACTGATGGAGCGCAACCGATGTGTCCCATATCTTTTGAATATTGGTCACTTCCAAAAGGTTGACGCCCATCAAGTCTTCGGTGCTGAGAGTAGAAAAAAGATCGATCTTGGCACCTGGCATACCGGCTATCTTCTGCGATTCCGAGGACGATGTCTCTATCTCGCTTGAGCCGTCATGGAAAAACCCAAGCGGGTTGCCATCCTTGTAAAAAATCATGGCTGAATGCTCATCTGTGTAGATGCGCAGGCAGCCATTCATCTTGTCGGACTTGATTTTTGCCAGAAGAGAAGTGATGTCGATCAGTTTAAGTTCTTGCGCCTTGTAGAGGGTGTCGCCCTGTAAAAGAGCATGTATGCACATGGTGAGATCTTTGGAGAGTTTGTAAACGTTCAGGGCGCCGCTGCCGGAGGTGACCAGCAGTTCGGACAGTGCAGAAAGGGCTTCAAATCCTGTCTGCCTTTTGCCGTTTTGTTCCTCATGCAGCGCGCTGACCAGTTTGCCGGTTTCAAATACTAAAATAACCGTGCTGGTCTGAAACACAAAGCTGGCATACCCTGTAAAACCGCCGTTGCTGAGTTTGGTCAAGACTTCCGGCAGTTTCAGCTTGGTAGCTGCCAGGTTTTCAAACAGGGGGTTGCCTTTGGGGAGAAGAAACATCGGTGCCTCCTGAAAACGCTGAATCAATAGATAGAGCAGAAGCTAATATATATTGAAACGTATGTCAAAACTTTTAAGTCAGGTAATACCCCAAAATCGTTATATTTTTGAAATACCAGCATGATTTGTGCGGCAAATAGCCGTGGTTTGTAAAAATATCCCTGTTGAATCACGTAGTTTCAGCGTAGAGCGTGTAACCTGATGAATTGAAAGCCAATTCTAACCAACCGGAAAATAAAAGAAAAGGCACGAGCTGCAGTATATTGTCTGTTCTCGTGCCTTTTGGCTTCAAATACAACCTTTTCAATTGTCATGCCATGTCAGTATCAGGTGGTTTGGGCATCCACTACAGCGATGGCGGCCATGTTGACGATATCATCAACACTGTCCCCGCGCTGCAAAACGTGTATAGGCTTTTTCATGCCCATCAGAATCGGGCCGATCGCCTCTGCGCCTCCCAGGTGGTGCAGCAGTTTGTAACAGATGTTTCCCGAGCTGAGATCTGGAAAAATAAGGATGTTAGCCTTTGTTTTGAGCTTTGAAAAAGTGAAGCCATCCAGAAGTTCCTGAACCACGGCAGTGTCGGCCTGCATTTCGCCTTCAACGATCAGCTCGGGGGCACGCTGTTTAACGATTTCGGTAGCCCTGCGCACCTTGTCAACCTGCGGATGTTTTACAGATCCGAAGTTGGCGAAGGAAAGCATGGCGATCCTGGGCTCAATATCGAGCATTCGCACCTTCTCGGCTGCCAGGATGGCAGTCTCAGCCAGTTCCTCGGCTGTCGGATCAATTGTTACAGTCGCATCAGCAAGAAAGTAGACATCATTTTTGAATACCATCATGTAAAGGCCATGCACACTGGAGAGGCCCTGCTGTTTTCCGACCACTTCGAGTGCCGGGCGGATAGTTTCAGGATAGTGAGTGTCAATCCCTCCCAGCAGGGCATCGGCATCACCCATGTGCACCATCATGGCGGCAAAATGTGTGCGAGACTTACGCCGCAAAATCCGTTGCGACTCGGACAGTGTCAATCCCTTGCGTTGACGCAGCCGGTATAGTTCTTCAGTATATTTTTCAGTCAGTTCCGACTCAGCCGGATCTATGATCGGCACGTCCAGCTCGATATTAAGTTCAGCCAGCTTTTTGGTGATTTTTTTATGATCACCGATCAGAATCGGGTTGGCAATACCTTCCTCCAGAAGCTCTTTGGAAGCCCGGAGGATTTTTTCATGGTCACCTTCGGGGAAAATGATCGTTTTCGGATCGCTCTTGGCTTTGTTGATGATCATGCGCATGATCTCTTTTGATTTGCCCTGAGTCGATTCCAGGTGCTCGATGTATTTGGCCATATCATCAATCGGCTGACGGGCGACGCCGGTCTCCATGGCGGCCCGGGCAATGGCAGGAGCGACATGCAGAAGAACGCGCGGGTCAAATGGCTTGGGGATGATATAGTCGCGGCCGAAAGCAAACTTGACATTGCCATAGGCCTTGCTGACTGAATCCGGCACCTCTTCGCGAGCCAGTTGCGCAAGGGCCTTGACGGCGGCCAGTTTCATCTCTTCGTTGATGCAGGTGGCGCGGCAGTCGAGAGCCCCACGGAAGATGAAGGGGAATCCAAGCACGTTGTTGACCTGATTGGGGTAGTCGGAACGACCGGTGGCGATCATGACGTCGCTACGTACTGCGTGGGCATCCTCCGGGGTTATTTCCGGATCCGGGTTGGCCATGGCGAAGATGATCGGGTTAGGGGCCATGCTTGCTACCATCTCTTTGGTGAAGGCGCCTTTGGCAGATAGGCCGAACAGGACATCGGCCCCGTTTGCGGCCTCCTCCAGGGTGCGGAAATGCGTGTCGGCGGCGAAGAGTTCCTTATAAGGGTTCATCCCTTCGGTGCGCCCCTTGTAGATGACCCCTTTGGTGTCGCACATGATCATATTGTTAGGCTTTACTCCCAGAGCAATCGCCAGCTTGGCGCAGGAGTTTGCAGACGCGCCGGCGCCGTTAACGACGATACGGATGTCTTCGATCTTCTTGTCAACCAGATACAGGGCGTTGAGCAGGGCGGCTGATGAGATTATGGCGGTGCCGTGCTGGTCGTCGTGGAAGACCGGGATCTTCATGGTCTTTTTAAGGGTTTCCTCAATGTAGAAGCATTCCGGGGCCTTGATGTCCTCAAGGTTGATACCGCCGAAGGTTGGCTCAAGCAGCTGGCAGGCCTTGATGATTTCATCCGGATCTTCCGTGTCGAGTTCAATATCAAACACGTCGATGTCGGCAAAACGCTTGAAAAGGATGCCCTTGCCCTCCATGACCGGTTTTCCGGCCAGAGCGCCCAGGTTGCCCAAGCCAAGGACGGCTGTGCCGTTGGATACGACCGCCACCAGATTGCCCTTGGCAGTGTATTTGTAAGCGTCTTCAGGGTTTTGCTGGATAGCCAGACAAGGCTCCGCAACACCCGGAGAGTAGGCCAGCGACAGGTCTGCTGCCGTCTGGCACGGTTTGGTTGAAATTACTTCGATCTTGCCTTTGCGGCCCATTGAATGATATTCAAGGGCGTCCTTGATTTTGGCCATACTAGTCTCCGTTTTTAGTTTAGTTAAAAAAACCCTGAATTTAAACTACTTATTACTCTCAATCTTTTACTAAAAGTAAATAACAGTAGTCTTCTTAATATGCTGTTGTCAAGCAGTTAATGTTTATCCGCAAAAAAATGCTAACCATCTTATATCACAGGTAACCGTTTGCAATTGACTTGTCTCTTTTGATTACGGTGGTAAAATTCTTGACAAATATATTGTTGGAGTGACGGCATGTCGCAGTTGATTATCGGTATCGATATTGGCGGAACAAACTTGCGGATGGCTCTGATTTCACCTGAGGGTGTGGTTTATTGCCGTTGCCGGATGCCCAGCCTTATTGCTGAAGGCCGTGATGCATTTTGCGGAAGGATGCTGCGAGGTATTTCGGATTTGAGAGCAGAAGCTCAGTCCCTGAGTTCCGAAGTTGTTGCCATCGGAATCGGGGTGCCGGGGCTTGTCGGGAACAGTGGCTTGATTCATTCATCAGTAAATATGCGGCCACTGGATGGTTTCAATTTGTCCAGCTTTTTGTCCGAACAGACCGGGATCCAGACGGAGTGCGCCAATGATGCAAATTTAATTGCATTGGGAGAACAGTTATATGGCGCCGGTAGAGGGAAGTCCTCATTTGTTGTTATTACGATCGGTACAGGATTGGGAAGCGGCCTGGTCCTCGATGGAAAGCTGTGGAATGGGGCTGGTGGGTTTGCGTCCGAATTCGGACATGTAACGGTTGATCCGGACGGAGAATTATGCTCCTGCGGCAACCGGGGATGTCTGGAACGATACGTTTCCGCTGAGGCTTTGGTTCGTACGATGGCAGAACTGTCGCCGGACCTGGGCAAGCGCTCATTATGCGCGGAAGAGATTGCCCTGATGGCACGCAACGGTAACCTGGCGGCGCTGGAAGCGTTCAGAAGAATGGGACGATGGCTGGGAATCGCCCTGGCGTCATTGTCAAATACTCTCAATCTGGAAGCCGTAATTGTCGGCGGCGGTGTGGCAGCAAGTCTTGATCTCTTCGAACCGGTCCTAAGAATTGAATTGGCCAATCGTTGTTTTCTGGAAATACATTCCGCCATCGACATCATCAAGGGAGAGCTGGGAGATGATGCCGGTCTTTTGGGGGCGACAGCACTCGCAAACAAGCATATCGCTAATAGTCAGAAACTTTAATCCATATTGGTGTCTTGACAAGTTTGAAATATAGGGTAAAACCATTCAAATAGTTCTGTTTATTATCTAAGTCCTTTCAGGAGGTCACAATGCCAGCTACTTGTTCACTCAAACGGTTTATGTATTTTGTGCTGTTTACGGCGGCAACATTCGTATCGGTATCAGGTTGTGTAAGTACCGGTGGCTCAGCAATGGATACGCATAAAAAGGGCATGGAAAGCGTGACAGAGGAAGAGTATGTGGTCCCCAAGAAGCCGATAGACAAGCACTCTATCGGCTGCGCCTGGTCGAAGCAGTTCGGTCCTGTGGAAGACCCGGGAGTTGCTGATATCCGCGTCAAGAAGGAAAAGTCGTTCAGCGGAGTCCAACAGGATTTTGCCTACAACCGGGGCATCGCATTGGGTGGTACTCCAGCTGTTGCTCCTGTGCAGGCCGAAATTGGACTTCAGGGCGGCAGTGTCGAAAAATCCAAGTTGGCCGGGCTTGAGATCATCACCCCTGTAAATATCGGTGATGTTCCGTTTGAGCCGGAAGTGCCGTACATAACTGAGGCTTTGCGGCTGGCAAATTTCAAGATCGGCGATGAAAAATCCAACAAGGCGCAGCTCAATGTCGGAGTCGGCTCTGTTGTCGGCAATGCTGTGGCAACTGCCGAAGTGGGTTCACAAGCCCGTCGCGGAACGGAGGGTGATGGCCTGGTGGTGGCTTATAAGCTGAACAAGATCGATATGGATAGCTACAAGAAGCAGGATACCGGAAGTTTGAAGCTGGAGCTGAATAAGTCGGAGGAAAAATCCGGCATGATTATCAAAGCCAGATACCATACCATTGAGCCTGGGACCAGTAAGTCTTTGCCGCGTAACCTGGTCTGGGCCTGTGCCCGTGCCGATGCGATGAGCCGCGACATGGTGGCGGCGTGGTTTGTTGAACTAAGGTCAACCGATCCCAAGCGCAAGTCTCTCACCATAGCATTCCCCGCCCACCCCAAGGTCGATGATTGTTCCAATTACAGCAGTGTCATTTTCTCGAAGATAAATCCGGTCACAGATAAGATAGAACGCCAGAAAATCACAGTTACGGTGATTGATGCCGAGGTGACTGACAGTCTGAAACCGCAAATATGGGATGCACGCGCTTCACTTGTTGATGAGTCCTTCAAGATCAAAACGGTAAAACCGGGTGATCTGCAATAAACGTTAGAGCTTTGACTTCTACTTGCTCTTGAAAGGAGTGTCTCATGCGGTGGAACAACTATTTTGCTTCGGTTCTTGCGACTGCTCTGACTATGTTGGCTCTTTGTACAAATATATACGCCGGCAGTAAACCTGAAATTACCAGTCATACCGTTCAGGCGTTGGATCGTGCCTTGAGCATTAATGTTCAGTGGCAATCAGAAAATCCGGTTGCCAGCATAAAAATTATCGCCGGACAAGGTGAGAAGGAAACCAGGATCGACGAATATGACAACCGCCGCAACCCTTCGGGCTACTCCGGTGAGTTTTCCACGGTCATTCCGATCGACCCATCACTTTACCCCGGCACAGTCCCGTATCAGATCCAGCTTGTAGATGATCTGAGGCAGAAAAGCGACCTGTTTTCCGGGCAAGCGCCCAGAATGCAGGCTGCAGGAGTACCAGGTATGATGCCGCAGCCAGGAATGATGCCTCCTCCACCCGGTATGATGTCTCAGCCCGGCATGTTTCCTCCGCCTGGAATGCAGCCTCTACATGGAATGCCTGCCGGTCAGCAGGATGACGGCTGGGGCAGGAGCAACATCCGGGCCGGCAAGGGGCAAGGTACCGAACCCGGCAGCGATAAATCCAACGACATGGTTGACAAAATGCTGAAGGTTGCCGAGCGGTTTGACACTCCGCCGGCGCTTGAGCCAATCAAGGTCAATATTCTCGGTCCGGAAAATGTTTCGTTCACCTCCAGAGCCAATGATGACAAAGGCATTCGTGATATAACCTTCCGGGTTTATGACGGCGTCGGCAACAAGGTCGGTGAGCAGGTGCTGACCAATCTGGGCAAGAAATGGGAGGGTTCCACACAGCCGGTCAAGGTAGCGAGCGGAGGCAGTTACAGAGTTGTGGCCCAGGCTGTTGATACGGCCGGCAATACATCAAAAGAAGAGGTCGCTTTTTTCAATATGAAGGGTGTGATGCCTTCCACAACTTCTCTAACAGTAATTATAACTCCTCCCGAAGCGGTCGCCGCCGGGGCCCAATGGCAGGTTGACGGTGGTGCGTGGCAGGCAACAGCTGCAAACATAACCACAACTGTCGGCAAGCATACGATACTCTTCAAGGACGCAGCCGGGTGGGTAAAGCCTGTCGCGCAAGAGTTTGAAGTCAAGGAAGGGCCCAACACAGCTACCGGCATCTACACCGTTCCTGCCCAGATAAACGGCACACTGAAAGTAACCATTATTCCGGCGGCTGCTGCGACTGCGGGTGCTCAGTGGCGCATTGGGTCCGGGGCGTGGCAGAACAGTGGTGTCTCGCTTGCTGTACCGGCCGGAACAGTGGTGGTGGAATTCAAGGATACTGCCGGATGGGTGAAACCTGCCAACCTTACAGTGACTGTTCAGGAAGCCAAAGTCAGTGACGCTTTTGGAAGCTATGGAAGGTTATGTACATACAACAGGGATTTTGAAGAAGGCCAGCTGGTTGGTCTGGAAGACCAGACCGTCAGGGATCAGCTGCAGCTGAGCAAAAAATCGACAACACTGCCGTTTATTTGGGTGCCGAACTCTGACGAAGGAACCATCTCCAAAATCAACTCTGAGACCGGAGTCGAGCTTGGGAGGTATAGAGTCGGGCCGGCCAATGTAACTCTGGATCCTTCCCGGACAACCGTGGACCTGATGGGCAACTGCTGGGTCGGAAACAGGCAGGGGGGTACCGCAGTAAAAATCGGGCTTTCAGAGAATGGCCAGTGCGTTGACAGAAATGGCAATGGCAAGATTGACACATCCACAGGCCCCAAAGCTCTCGGATGGGGGGAAGATGAGTGCGCCCTGTTTGAAGTTTCTGTCTCTACCGGCTCCACGTATCAGCCCGGCGCGAACAAGACGGACTACAGTTCCGGGCCTTATCCGCGCGGCGTCGCGATTGACGCCGGCAATAACGTCTGGGTCAGCACATTCAATTCCCAGAAACTATTCAAGATAGACGGCGCAACAGGCAAGACTCTCGACAAGATCGACCTCCCAGGGCACACATCCTACGGTCTGGTGGTTGACAGGCAGGGCAAGATCTGGTCATCCGGCAGCGGTGGCAATCACGTATTGCGGTATAATCCCGCCGACCGGTCTACAATCAAGATTCCCACCCGTCATTTGGTGTACGGAATCGGAATAGACAAGAGTAATCATCTGTATGCGGCTGGACTGAACTGGAACAGAATGTCGAGAATAAATACCGTTACCGAGCAGATGGAGATTGATGCCGCGAGCGTTGCTCGTAATCCGCGCTCAATTGCGGTTACGGGTGACGGTGATGTGTGGGTGACAAACTACCAGTACGGCTCGGTAACACGCCTTTCCAGCGATCTGAAGGAGAAGGCTGTTATCCAGAACAGCGGTGAGTTGGCCGGGGTTGCCGTAGACTCCAATGGGAAAGTCTGGGCAGTCGATTACCATAACCGCCTGATCAGGATCAATCCTGACACCAACACGGTTGAAAAAGATGTTGCAGTAAAAGGCTTTCATTACAGCTACAGTGATATGACCGGCTTTGTCTCGCGTACCATGACCACGCAGATAGGTACCTGGACGGCAATACTGGACTCTCAGACGGATGGGACCAAATGGCAGAAACTGGCATGGAACTCCAACGTTCCTCAGGGCACCTCTCTGAAGGTGAGGGTGCGCTCAGGCAGCGATCAGAAAAACTGGTCTGCCTGGGAAGATGCCTTGAAGGACGCGGATCTCAAAGCTACCGGGCCGGGCAGATATATCCAGTTTGAAGTGACTGTTCAGGTTGTCTCAGGAGATGCCTCGCCGGCGTTGAATGACTTGACAGTCTATCCAAAACCTTGATAAGCCAGACAACACACGGAGGAGCTTATGAAAAAATATAACATTTGTTTTATTGCCTTGTGGCTGCTGCTGATTTCGGGAGCTACGGTCCACGCGGAAGATGTCCTTTCACTTGGCAGGTATGTCATGGATGACGGAGTCATGCATGTTTCCTTCGAGGTAAAGCAGGTTAACAACGGGCGCTACTTCATTGAAGGCAGCGGCAGCAGCAAATCCGGCGCCATGTGCATGATGAACGGAATCGGGGTTTTTAATGGCGGATTGTTCAAGTTCGGCTATAATTGCAACCTCAGTCTTACTCCAGTGAATGGAAAGCTGGAAATCAGGGATGATAAGTCGTGTACGCCTTGTGACACCGGAGCGTACATATCCGGAGTGTACGAAAAACAATAAATTGGCAGGCAAAGGAGATCGTATGAGTTCCTTAGGCAGATTAAATTTGGTGGCAATTCTGTGTGTTGTCTGCGTGATGACTGCATCGGCGTTTGCCGGGGACGATTTTGGCAAAGGTGCGATCAACTGGACTGACGGTTATATTGATGCCGTCGGATATGGCACCGCTAAAGCGAGCGGCAACAAAGGCAAGGACAGAATCAATGCCCGCAGGGTTGCCGAGGTAGTTGCCCAGCGGACGTTACTTGAAACGATCAAGGGCGTACGAATAGATTCGATGACTACAGTCGAGAATTCAATGTTGGCGGAAGATGTTATCAAGACCCGAGTGGAAGGAATTATCAAAGGCGCCCAGACAGTTGAAGAAAAAGTTGAATGGGAAGGCACTTCACCTGTATTTATGGTCAGGATGCGGATATGCCTGAACGGAGGCGTTCTTGTGTGCAAGGGCACCCCGCTTGTCAATGCTCTTAATCTTGAAAAGCGGGAGGAGCCGCCCTTCGTTCCCAAAGCCAGGCTGGATATGATAGCGCCTGTCGATCAGGATCGCGCTGTTCCAGTATCCAGACCTGCGCCTGCCGCCGCTCTACAGAGTGGCCCGGGCCGCCCCTATTCCCGTGATCTTGCCAAGCCTGTGACCGGCATTGTCCTGACGCTGGAAGGCAGATATTTCGAACGTTCACTGCTTCCGGTCATAGCGGCAAATATGAGCGACGGAATGGTGACTGTCTATTCGGCAAAAGTTGTCAAGCCGAGTGTCATCAGGGAATATGGCGCAGTTCGTTATGCCGAAACGGTTGATAATGCCTTGAAGATATCCCATCTGGGTGGTAACGTTCTGGTTGTACCTGTCGCTGATATAACCAAAGACAACCTGATTATCATCAGCTCTCAGGATGCTGCTACCATCAAAGAGAGTTTGGCGCATGGAAATAATTACCTGGGCGAGGCCAGGGTGGTTATCTCGGCACGGTAAAAGACAAATTAATATAACAACCTCTGGAGGGTATTGCGTATGAAAACCAGAATCATGCTCGCAGTAGTTGCAATGATGGGCATCACCAGCCTGGCTTTGGGTGATGAGGTTGATAACCGGTTTCAGAAGGCCAGAAAGTACCTGAACGATAACAGGGTGAATATTACGACTTCGATCGAACAGGCCTATAGCCAGGATGCCATTCTGGTCGTTGGTGAAGGATTGCCCAAAAAAGGAACCACCGGAGTGCAGAAACGTCTGACCGCCATAACTGCCGCAAAGGTTGTTGCGCAGCGTCATCTGGCTGAATTGCTTGAGGGGGTTGCCGTTGTCAGCGAGACCAC
>JACRCG010000174.1 GCA_016219145.1 Deltaproteobacteria bacterium
ATAATCGATTTTGAAAAATTTAAGTACCAGCAAGAGAAAAAAGAACGCGAGATACTGAGGGGACAACGCAAAGGAGAAACCCAAAAAGAAGTGTGGTTGACCCCTTTTATGGCAGAGAATGACTATCTGATACGGCTTGAGCGGATATGCAGGCGGTGAAATATGATGCCCGATCTCTTTATTCCGTCTTTCAGCCCAGTCGCTTTGACAACACTGAACTTAAGAGTTGCCCGAATTCAGACATTTTGTACGGTTTAGCTACCGCGCCGGCAAATCCATAGCTGCGGTAGTCAGACATGATCGGATCATTTGAATAGCCGCTCGACACGATCAGGCATGCCTTCGGATCCAGTGCGAGAATCTTTCCGGCTGCTTCCTTGCCTCCCATGCCACCTGGAATCGTCAGGTCCATAATAACGGCAGAATAGGGCGATCCGGATGCAAGGGCCGCTTTATAACGTGCAATCGCCTCCGCGCCGTTCTCGCATGTTGCAGCCTGGTAGCCCAGATGCTCCAGCACCTTGGTCGTCATGTTACGAATCATCTCCTCATCATCCATGACAAGTACGGAACCGCCGGCATGATCACCGGCAGTCTGCACAGCCGCGCAGGCCTGATTTTCCAGAGATGTGCCACCGGTTGACGGCAGGTGGATGGAGAAGGTTGTCCCTTTGCCAACAACGGAACTGACATCGATATGACCGCCATGCCGGGTTACGATTGAGTGGACAGAGGCCAGCCCAAGTCCGTTTCCGGCTAACTTGGTCGTAAAGTAGGGATCAAAGATCTTTTTCAGATGCTCTTCCGGAATACCGCAGCCATGATCGGAAAATGAAAGACAGACATATTCGCCTCGTGGAAGCGACATGCTGTTATGGTCATCCAGTCGCTCATTATGGGCGGTGACCGTCACTGTCCCGCTACCGGGCATCGCCTGTACTGCGTTGATGATGATGTTGTGAAAGACCTGGCTCATCTGCCCTTCGTCAGCTTCGATGGCATGAATCGAATCCGGAATATCGACGTTTGCTTTGACATTTGAGCCGCTAAGCACCAGTGAAACGGTTTCGTTTACCAGCTGTTTGAGTAATACAATCTTCTTGACCGGTTCGCCGCCGCGCGCAAAGGTCATGAGCTGCTGGACCAGTTCTCTGGCCCTTGCGGATGCTTTTTCAGCTTCAGTCAGCGGCCTGTAAGACTTGTGAGCAGCATCAAGGAACATCTGGGCAAAAGAAATATTTCCGATGATTCCGGTCAGGACGTTGTTAAAATCGTGGGCAATGCCTCCCGCCAGCACGCCAAGTGATTCCAGCTTTTCTATTTTCAGCTGCTCCTTCTCATGTTCCTTGCGGCTGGTAATGTCTTCGATAAATGTCGCGAGCATCCCTTGAACAGGGGAAAAGGCTCTGATTGCGACAATTGTGTCGCTGCCCGGCAGAGTCAGTTCAAGTGAGAAGGTGTTTTTGTGTTCAAGCGCGTGCAACAGTTCGGGAAGCGCATTTTTGAACGCCTCCCCAAATATCAGGAGGCTGTCACTCCCGATAATTGATTCAGCGCCACCACTGAACATGGCTGCACAGGCAGGGTTGACATCGACAATAAGGAGGGATTCAAAGGCGCCGTTTACGTCATATTCCACACGGTGCAGAGCCATTCCCTCCTGCATGGTTTCGTAGAGTAAACGGTATTTCTTTTCACTCTCTTCCAGAGCCTGATAGGCTTTCTTTATGGCTTTGGCCGGTATGGTTCGGAACAGGGAAAATACGGCTGCGGCCAGTCCCAGTGAGGCAATGGCCAGCAGGGCAGCCACTTGCAGCATCGGTATCAGTGTTCGTGAAACTTCGATGCGGCCGACTATGAAACCGGCGTCGTAGATGAAGTGAATGTGTGAGATGCGCGGCGCCGGCACGGTCACGTTATTTGATGCGATGGTTTCGCCATCGCTATCAAGTATGCGCCTGGCTTCTAAAACATTATCGCTGGAGTTGCGTTCAAGTATCTCGGAGAGCCGGAGCTCTTCAAAGCGCCATTTGGTGGGATTTGAACTGACCAGTCTGGACACGGCGTCGGCTCTCAATTCTGCCTGTGCATCGAGAACACTCTGCAGGTGCTGGTATGAAAACAGTAAATAGCCGGACGGAGCCAGTATGGTAATTATAATGGAGAGGCTCAGGGCAAGCTTCAGGGTAAAGCTCTCTATGGTGCGGTTAACATTATTCATTTGTCAGTTCTTGATTTGACGGAGACAACTACACCAGTTTTGTCGGCGATGGCGCGCCCCTGAGGCGAGTAGACAAAGTCGATGAATTTGAGTGCGGCAGGTGTCGTCCTTGGGGTGGTTACGAAGCTGATTTCCTTGAATAGCGGATAAGTCCCGCTGGCCAGGTTTCTGGGCGTCGGAGCGACGCCGTTGAGTGAAAGAACATTGAGCGGCAGTTTTTCAGTAATGATACTGGTCAATCCGGTAGCTCCAATGCCGCCGGGAGTCTTTGATACAGCCGTGTAAGCCTCCGGATCGGTCACGGCGACGATCATCCCGGGGCGTGAATGGGCCGCGTTTACGGCATTACTCATACCTGGGGAAAGAGTTTTCAGTATGTGGGTATCAATATCCTGGCTGGGCCTGAGGATCAGTCTTATGCTTTCGCCGTTTTGCCATTTTGTGGTTTTGCCGGCATATATCTCTTCAAGCTCTTTTGTCGTAATATCCATCTTGCGGACATTTTTTTCAGTAACAATGGCCAGGGGAGTCCGTCCGTACTCTCTTTGTAGAGCCCCTTTGGCAATTTCTTCCGGTTTAAGCGCCTTGCTGCTGGCGACCGCGTCCAGAGCTCCGGACAGCAGCGCCTTGAGCGCCCCGGAACTTCCCAGCGGTTTTTCTATTTCAATGAGTACAGCCCGGTTGATTTTGCCATAGGCCTCGACAAAGGGTTTCAGCATGTCAAGGCAGCTTCCGGAGCCGTTGATGCGAACAGTCTCAGCTGCAAGGCAATTTATCGGCAGTACGCCAATCAACGCAAACAGGCAGGCAGCCAAAAGCAGGGAACGGCTTGTCAACAGCATGGCAGA
>JACRCG010000173.1 GCA_016219145.1 Deltaproteobacteria bacterium
AAACAGGGGTGCTTTCCAAGATATCCGGCCAGATTGCCGACCACTCTTTTCTGTACCGCCACATTCCGGTCATATTCGGCAGCCTTCCGGTGAAAAGCGGCAGCGATCTTTCTTGTATCAGACATTTCCGGGACACACACTTTCTGCGAAGCTTACGATCCTGGAATTAAACTCGGCCGCTCTGGACAGAAACGGGGCAGGCCCCGTCCGCTTGAATACCATCTGCTGCGCGGAGCCGATATTGTCAGCCAGATATTTTGAAGCCTGCGGCATACAGATCCTGTCAAGGTCGCCGTTCAAGATCAGAGCTGGGGTGGTTATGCCTGGCAGCAGCGCGCGCATATCTGCCGTTGCAAGGGATTCCAGGGCTGCAAGCGAGGCATTGGTATCAGGCGGTTCTATCGAATCCAGCAGAGACAGGATCTGATCGGCGGCCTCCTGATTTTCGAATTCACCCTCGACAAACATGCGGGCATGAAAACCTTCCAGCGCCCGATGAGCATTGCGGCCAATCTTGATCCTCATCCCGGCAGCTTCATTGCGCGCCAGGCCATACGGAAAATCAGGTGTCGCGGTAAAGCAGGGGGTAGCCGAAACCAGCGTCAGCCCGGACAATCGGGCTGATATTTCCTGATACGCCTGCAAGGCGACCTGGGCTCCCATCGACCAGCCGACCAGCACAACGCCGGTAAGGTCGAGAGAGCAGAGAAGGTCCGACAGATCGGCGGCAAAGCCTTTAAAGTCGAGCGGCCCGGATACTTCCCTCGAATATCCATGTCCTCTGAGATCAATAGCAATCACTCTGAACGAATTTTGAAGAGATTCAAGCTGGTACTTCCAGACAGCCGATGACATGCACCATCCGTGAACCAGCACAAGCGGGACACCTGATCCCGCCTCCTCAAACCAGAGCCGCTCCCCTTCGCGGTTAAAATAATAAGGCATCAGACAACCCCCAGACGCGATCCGACCATTCCGACTGTTTCGATGGCCTTTTGCAGGTCATCACGGCGGTGGACAGCCATGATCGTAAAGCGGATACGGCAGGAGCCGGCCGGTACGGTCGGCGGACGAATTCCCTGCGCAAAAATATTCTCTTCCAGCAGCGCCTCTGAAAATCGCATCGTAATATCCGAATCACCTGTGATGGCAGGAATGATCTGGGTTGAACCGTCCGGAACGGCGAAACCCTTATCCTTCAGCCCTTTCCTGAAAAATACCGAATTATCATGCAGCCGTTCCCTGAGCCGGTCCCCTTCCGGAGATTGCACAAGCTCGATTGCCGCCAGAGATGCAGCCAGAACGGCCGGAGGGAGCGAGGTCGAAAAGATGAAACTGCGACTGCGGTTCAGCAGCAGCTCCCGCAGCTCGGCCGATACCGCAGCATAGGCCCCGAAGCTTCCAAGTGCCTTGCCGAAGGTACCCATCTGGATATCGACTTCGTCCGCCACCCCCAGCAAATCAGCGCTCCCCTTGCCCTGTCGCCCTATTACACCACAGCCGTGGGCATCATCCACCATCAGCAGGGCATCATGATTCCGTTTGAGCGCAACCAGCTCCGGCAACGGGGCCAGATCGCCATCCATACTGAAAACAGCATCGCTGACTATCAGGGCGCGCCCGTAGTCGCCGCGCTTCTCCAACAGGCCGGCCAGCTGCTGGTAATCGTTATGAGCGTACCTGAACAGCCGCGCCCCGGAGAGCCTGATGCCGTCCACGATACTGGCGTGGTTCAGGCGATCGGAATAGACGACATCGCCACGCCCGACCAGTGCCGGTATGATACCGGTGTTGGCGGCATGCCCGCTGTTGAAGACCAGGGCAGACTCACAGCCCTTGAATGACGCAACCGCCTGCTCCAGCTGCTCGTGCAACTCCATGGTGCCAGATACCAGGCGCGAAGCGCCGCTGGATGTGCCGTAGCGCTCAACAGCCCGTATCGAGGCTTCCGCCAGCGCAGGATGCCCGGCCAGTCCCAGGTAATTATTCGAGCAGAGCAGCAGCATCTCGCGCCCGGAGAGAGTAACATTAGCCGACTGTCGCCCGGAGATCATGCGAGTAGAGCGGTACAGCCCCTGATTTCTGATCTCTTCAAGTTCGTGTTGGATTGATCTGTTCATGTCCATTCCTGATGGTCAACCAGCTGAGGATGCCAAGGTTGACAATGAGTTCAAAAAAACTACTGATTACAGAAAAGCGGTCTGTCCGGTAAGTCCAAGCTGTTCAACAACCTTCTTCACATCCTGGCAACGTTCACGATCACAGACTAAAATAGCATCCGGCGTAGATACTATGACCAGATTACTGACCCCCACCGTGGCAACAATCCTGTTGTCAGAGTAGATCAGGCAATCGGATGAATCTATGGCCAGATGCGCCGTGGCATTTATACAAACAGTGCCGTTGGCGTCAGGTTCAACAACCTCCGGCAATGCGCTCCAGCTGCCGACATCGCTCCATCCCATCTCGACCGGCACCACCTGGACTCTGGAGGACTTTTCCATGACTCCGACATCAATGGAAACACTCTCGATATCCTGATAAATGACTGCAATCTGCTCTTCAAGATCAGACAGTTCCCAGACATCGCCCGTAAATGAAATGCCGGATAGTCTTGTATGCAGAGCCGGCAGAAACGCTTTAATTTCATTCAGGATTGTATCAGCCCGCCAGATGAACATGCCGCTGTTCCAGAAAAAGTTCCCCTCTTGAAGATAGCGCATGGCCTCTTCAATTGGGGGCTTTTCAACAAATCGTTTCACAGGAAATGGACCTTCGCCGCGCAGTTCCATATCAGCTTCGATATATCCATAGCCGGTCTCGGGGCGCGACGGCATAATGCCCAACGTTACCAGGTAGCCATTTTGGGCAGCATGTCCGGCATGAATCAGGGTATCGCGCAGCGCCTCTTCGTCCTTGATGAAATGGTCTGCCGGCAAAACAGCCATGATACCGGACGGATCATGGGCAGCGATAATCGAGGCGGCCAGCCCGATTGCCGCTGCCGTGTTGCGGGCGGCTGGTTCGGCAATGACGTCGATCGGCACCTTGCGGTAACGCAGCAGCTGCCGTCCGGTCTCTTCGGCCTGAATACAGCTGGTTATAACCAGAATTCGCTTGGGTTTAAGCGGCAGTACCCGCTCCACAGTTCTCTGAAGCATGGAGCGATCGCCGGTGATCGAGATGAGCTGTTTGGGACGGGCTGCCCGCGAGAGCGGCCAGAATCTGGTGCCTGAACCTCCGGCAAGAATGACTATATACATGCAAATTCCTCCGTCACTTGTACTGAATGCGCGCGATAAAATCCGCAACTTCTCTGGCCAGGTTATTAATGGTTTCAGTCGTATCAAGAACGTCCCACAGGGTCTGACGGAAGTAAGCCACTTCCTGCCCGCTGGCTCCGTCGTGCAGGCTGACAATTACCGATACCCTGAAACGACCCAGACGGGTAAAGCGCCCTTTAAGCAGCAGGGTCGTGGGGGTAACCTCACCATTTCTGGTCACCTCCCGGAAAGAGCGATGCGACTTGATGTAGCGCTCGATATGCTCGGACAGCTCGCCCGGTATCTGGGCATAACGACGGTCGCGCTGACTCATTGAGGCATCGTCAGAATCAGTGTACAGCTCGCGCTTGAGCTCAAAATCCCTGATAACGATCGATTTGTAAGTGTACATCGGCTTCTGGTTAGTAACCACCTCTTCTTCGATAATTGTCGTAGAGGTGGCGGCGCAGGCCGAAAAAAACCCTGCAACGAACAGGCAGACAAGCAGCCTGGCCAGTATGCTGCACAAGCCTGGGTCAGGCCGCATCAACATCTCCGCAGCGGTCATAGTCATCATCAAAACGGACTATATCATCCTCGCCCAGATATTCACCGCTCTGAACTTCAATAATTACCAGCGGGATCTTGCCCGGATTTTCCAGGCGGTGATTCTGGCCGATCGGAATAAAGGTTGATTCGTTGACATTTACGACCTGCTGCTGATTCCCGCAGGTGACAAGAGCGGTGCCTGACACCACGATCCAGTGTTCGCTGCGGTGGTGATGCATCTGCAGCGACAGGCGCTGGCCCGGCTTGACCTCGATCCGCTTGATCTTGTAGCTGGTATTCTCGTCAAGAACCGTATATGTGCCCCAGGGGCGTTCTCCGCGTTCCATTACAATTCCTTTCCTTTTGCTCGAAGTTTCAGATACTCCGTCAGAGCTGTTTTCCAGGGCTGCATGACAATCCCGGCATCCCTGGCCAACTTGCTGCAATCAAGAGTCGAATACGAAGGGCGCCGGGCCGGGCGATCAAGCTCGGCGGTTGTCATCACTGTGACCGGAACCGTTATGCCGGAGGCTTCAAAAATGGCTTTGGCAAATTCGTTCCAGGAGCAAAAATCCGCATTGGCTGCATGGTAGATACCCAGGCAACCCTTGTCTACCAACGCAACTACGGCCCTGGCCAGATCCACCGTCCAGGTCGGAGAGCCGATCTGGTCGTTAACTACGCCGATTTCGTCCCTTTCGGCGGCCATCTTCAACATGGTTTCGACAAAATTCTTGCCATGCAGCCCGTACAGCCACTGGGTGCGGACTATCAGATATTCGGGAGAGAAGGCGGCGTTCATCTCACCGGCCAGCTTGGACTCACCGTACACGTTCAACGGATTGGGAGCGTCATCTTCAAGATAGGGCGCTCCCTTGCCGCCGTCAAAAACGTAGTCAGTGCTGATCTGCACCAGCAAGGAACCAAACTCGCGGCAGGCCATGGCAAGATACCCCACCGCCTCGCCGTTAACCTCCATAGCCCGCTCCTCGTTGGATTCACAGCCGTCAACATCGGTGAAGGCCGCACAGTTGATAACCGTCTCCGGTTTCATGGAGTCAAAGACCCGTGTCACTGATTCCATCGAAGTGATATCAATTTCACCGATATCGACCCCCTGGGCTCTATCGCCCAGAAGCGCCATCAGATCACGCCCCAGCATTCCGTTCGAGCCGATGACCAGAATCATGCCGCCACCCCGCCGTACTGTTGATCATAATATTCACGGTAAGCACCGCTGGTGACATCCGCAACCCACTCCTGATTATCCAGATACCAGTCGATGGTCTCGGCTATGCCCTGTTCAAAGGTATAAGCCGGCTCCCAGCCCAGATCGCCTTTAAGCTTTGATGCATCAATGGCATAGCG
>JACRCG010000178.1 GCA_016219145.1 Deltaproteobacteria bacterium
AATCTTGCGGTAGCTGCTAAGGTTAATTTTGATCACTATCTGCGAGGGGTTGTTGGTGCAACTGCCCCCATCTCGGACTTCCATCAGGAAGCGCTTCGTCCCATCTTCTCAGGCCTCTCCCCCCCCCTTTCTTAAGCAGCACAGCATCCATTCCCGATCAGTTTTTCTGAACGTTTACACTGTTCATCACATTTTATTTAAATGGGAGGAATGATCATGCGATTATTGATCATCACGCTCTTCCTGTTCATAGTTACTTCACCGGCGGGCGCCGGAATGGTGCTTAACATGGAAGATGCCGAGAGGCTTTTTATAGAAAACAATCTTGATATCAGATCAAGGAAGATAGAGCTGCAAAAGAGCGATGCGGCGATTCTTGATGCGAAAACACTGCCCAATCCGTCTGCGCGATATTCTCTGGAGTCGCTGAAAAACGGCGTCAGAGAGACCGAGGAGAAATACTCTGTCAGCCAGGAGGTGGACTTAGCCGGAAGGCGGGGCAGAAGGGTCGAGGCGGCTTACAAAGCCAGGGAAGCCAGAAATCTGCTCCTTGCTCACGAAATTTCAGGGCTTATTGTGCAGATGAAACAGTCCTATTACAAGATCCTGTTTCTCAGGGAGAATGAGAGGGCGCTCTCCGAAATCGCCGGGATTTACTCGGATGTTCAGAGAAAAACCGAAGTGCGGGTCAGCGCAGGTGATGCTTCTGAGGCAGACCTCATGAAGCTGACCGGAGAAAAAAACAGGATCGTCAGAGGGCTCGACACACTTCGCACAGACCTGAAGTCCGAAAAAAGAAGGCTGGCCCTTCTGCTCGATCTGCAGGAAACTGATTTCGATGTCTCTGGGGAATTTTCTGCCAAACCTCTGGATTTACGTGGCGGGATGCCGGCAGAAATGGGACAGCAGAACAGGCCTGATATAATGGGCCAGGGCAAGCTTGTCGAGGCATCCGAAGTTTCACTTTCTGCCTCAAAGAAAGAGGCCATTCCTTCAATTGATCTGGAAGGGGGTTATAAGAAGCGGACAGGCGGCTTCAATGGCTTTATTTTCGGCATCTCCATTCCCTTGCCGCTCTTTAACAGAAACCAGGGCGGTATTGCGCAGGCAGAAGCAGAGCTTGCGCAGGAGAAAGTTGTATACGAGGCAATGAAAAAGACCGCGGCTTACGAGGTTAATCTTCTTCTTGAAAAGATCTCGTCGCTCCAGACAAGGATTGTCGGTTTATCGGGCCAGATCGAAACATCGAAAGAGCTGACCAAAATAGCCGGTATTGCGTATGAGGAAGGCGAAACAGGTCTCCTCGAACTGCTCGATGCAGCGCGGTCAGAAAAAGAGCTCGTGGTGGAGAAAAACACGGCAGTGTATGACTACTGGGCAGCTCGCTTCGAACTGGATAAAGCTGTCGGCGCGAAAGTAACATCTATGGGAGGTACGAAATGAGATATATAGCCTTTTTGCTGTTTGTTGCCGTTATTGTTACAGGTTGTTCATCGAAACAAAAAGCGGTTGAGGTGGAGGAAAAAGAGAGAGTCAGCAAGACCGTATGGACTGCAAAGTCTGAGCTCTTCATGGAGTATGATCCGCCGGTGGCCGGGGAAAAGGCAGGCTTTCTCTTTCATCTCACAAGGCTGAGTGATTTCAAACCGGTTACAGAAGGCGGCCTGAAGCTTGTATTTACGCCTGCAAGTGGTGAACCATCAACATTCACGCTGCCTTCTCCTGCCCGGCCTGGCATCTTCAAGGCGGAGGTAACCCTCGCCAATCCCGGAATATATTCACTGAAGCTGATAACTGACGGTAATGGATTCGGCGACGAAATTTCGGTTCCCGAAGTACAGGTTTTGAATAAAGGGGAGAAGCCTGCCGATGGCCATGCAGGCGGTGGCGGAGCCATTGCGTATCTAAAGGAACAGCAGTGGGGCGTGGATTTTATGGTGGCCCCGCCTATAAAAAAAGACATGGGCAGCTTCGTAACTGCCACGGGGGAGCTTGTGCCGATATCGAGTGCCGAGGCAACGGTTGCTGCTCCTCTGTCTGGCATCATCTCGACTGCTAAACAATTGCCGTTCGTCGGCAAGAAGGTGGCAAAAGGTGAAGTAGTAGCCCTGATTGATCCGCCAATCAGGCCAGAGGGGGGAATCGGGCAGCTGAGCGCGGCCTATGCCGAGACTAAGAACCGGGTGGCACTGGCGCAAAAAGAGTATGACCGGGCCAAGCGGCTTTATGACGCAAAAATAGCGCCCCAGAAGCGGATAGAGGAGGCGGAATTGTCTCTGGCGAGCGCCAGGGCAGCGCTTGAGCCCCTGGAAAAAGCGATCGGGAGCGTCAACGGCGAAGGGAATGGGCGGATCGCCTTGCTGGCGCCGATGAACGGCACCGTGGTTGAAGTTACCGCCGGCGCCGGCAGGGGAGTCGAAGCGGGACAGCCGATCCTGAGGATTGTCAATACCGGCACCCTCTGGCTCAAGATCAATGTTCCTGCCACTGAGATCGGCGCTGCTGCCAAGTCTCTCAATGCCACGTTCACCGTTGCCGGCCTGCCTGACCAGTTCAAGCCCTCACGACTTGTATCTGTCGGCGATATGCTCGAGCCCCAGACCAGAACCCTGCCGGTTCTGTTTGAGGTTCCTAATTCCTCCGGCCGCCTCAAGGTCGGGTTGTTTGCTAATGTCGCGATTCGGACCGGATCTGTTGCCGGGGCACTGGCTGTGCCCAGGGATGCGCTGATTGAGGACGAAGGGCGATGGTTCGTATTTGTCCAGCCGTCGGGAGAAGCATTTGACCGTCGTGAGGTAAAGATCGGCGTTGAAGATGCCGGCTTTATCCAGATCACCGGCGGTCTTAACAGTGACGAACGTGTGGTGACCCGCGGCGCCTATTACGTCAAACAGGCCGAGTCCGCCGCCAAAGGTGGCGCTGACCAGGGCAACGCCCATTAAGGAGAAATTCATATGCTCGATAAAATAATCCGTCTGGCCCTGGAGAACCGGCTGATCGTCGTTGTGGCAGCGTTGCTGGTGCTTGTGGTCGGGACGTATATAACCGTAAAAATGCCGGTGGATGTTTTGCCGGACCTGACTGCGCCGACAGTCACCATCATTACAGAAGCCCATGGTATGGCA
>JACRCG010000175.1 GCA_016219145.1 Deltaproteobacteria bacterium
GCGGTGCACCAGACCTTGTGGCGTTTCTGCAAGAAGACCATCGAACACCGGCCGGTGATTCTGCCGGTGATCATGGAGATGTAACGATATACAACCGATACCATCTGGCTGGCGGCAGAAATGCCGCTTTTTTATGATATGATAGCATGTTAGCGCAATAGTCTGCTGTGACCTACCGTGAAACCGAGGAGAATCAGACATGACCATCAGGGCTACTGTCATTGCCATCACCACGGCCAACGCCTTCCTCTTCCTTATTATCGCGCTCGGTTTTATCTCCTTCAGCAATTACCAGGAAAACAAGCTCGAACATCTGATCATCAGTGATCTGAAGTTCTCCCGGGACCTTGACCAGGCCTACAGCATCGGCCTGCGCACCGGCATCGCCCTGAGAAACCTGGTGATCGATCCTTCTGATAAGGTCGCTCTCAAAACATTTGAAGAATCGCGAAAAGAGTTTACCGCCAAGGCTAATGAAGCGCGTACGCTGAACAGCGGCAAGGCCGGGGCGCTGATGGGCGAGGCTGTGGCGCTGTGGACCGAAGCCGATCCCCTCAAGACACGGATAATTGAGCTGATCCGGGCAGGGAATCGCGATCAGGCCATGTCGGTGGTCGGCGAGGACACTGACATCTGGCGCGAGATCAAGCAGGTCATTGATGAAGCCCGCGAAGAGCGGGACAGGGAACTGGCTGCCTCGATAGACGAGAGCAGGGAGATTATCCACAAAGGGCGGCTGGCTGTGGCTGGGCTGTTGATGGTCGGAATCATCGGCATGATCGGAACGGCGCTGATTGCCTTCCGGCGTATCCTGCGCCCACTGGAAAGACTGGTTTCGGCGGTTGCCAGGGTTGGAACCGGTGACCTCAGTCACTCGATTCCGATCGACAGCAAGGATGAACTCGGCCAGCTGGCGGCAGAGTTCAACACCATGGTCGCCAGGCTCGGCAGCATGGTGGTGAAGCTGACACGCTCATCTGCCGAGCTGCAATCGGCCTCCGAGCAGATTGCAGCAACAGCCGGGCAGGTGGTGGCATCATCCGGAATACAGGTTGCGGGTGTAAACGAAACCTCGAGCGCCGTGCTGGAAATCACCGGTTCGATCCGGAGCGTTGCCCAGAGCATCGAACAGCTTTCCGGCTCGGCCCACGAAAGCTCCTCTTCGGCGCTTGAAATGGCGGCAAACATCGAGGAGGTTGCCCATAACGTCGAGGGGCTGGACAGGTCCGTGGCGGAAGTAAGCAGTTCGATCATCGAGATGGCGGCAGCGGTAAACCAGATCAATGACAACGTCCAGCAGCTTTCGGATATCGCGCTGTCAACGGCAAGCTCGATCGCGGAAATGGACAACTCCATCAAGGAGGTCGAGCGCAACGCCCTCGATACTGTCGGTATCTCCAACAATCTCCTCAATGACGCCGAATCCGGCAGCAGAACCGTCGAAGCCACCATAAAGGGTATCAACGAAATCCGCAAGGCATCCGGGTTGACCATTGAGGCGATCACATCGCTGGATTCGAAGGCTGACGATATCGGCAAGATCCTGCTGGTGATCGACGATGTGGCGGAACAGACCAATCTGCTGGCGCTCAATGCCTCAATCATCGCGGCCCAGGCCGGGGTTCACGGCAAGGGCTTTGCCGTGGTGGCAAACGAGATCAAGGAGCTTGCCAATCGAACCAAGCTGTCCACCAAGGAGATCGCCCAGGTGGTCAAGACGGTCCAGAGTGAGACCCACAGGGCTGCCAGCACCATAGAAATGGCTGAAAAAAGCATTGCCAACGGTGAGCGGCTCTCGAAAGAATCGGAAGGCGCGTTGCAAAAAATCGTGGTCGGGATCCAGCTCTCAACCGATCGCATGAGTCACATCGCCAATGCCACCAGCGAACAGGCCCAGGGGAGCCAGATGATACGCCTGGCGATGGAGCGGGTTTCGGAGATGGTCAGCCAGATTGCCCGGGCCACCAGCGAACAGGGCAAGGGCAGCGAACTGATCATGGAATCGGCGGAGAAAATGAAGTCGCTTACCGGCGAGGTCAATCTTGCCACCAAAGAACAGGCTGAAGTCAGCAATTTCATAGCCAGAATTACGGAGCAGACCTCCGGCATGATCCGCGAGATAAAACAGGCCACTGACGAACAGAGCCGCAGCAGTAACCGGATAGTGCAGTCAATCGGCAAGATCCAGGACTCGGCCAGCTCAAATGAAAGCTCGACCAGGGTGCTTGACGATGTGATTGCAAAACTGTCATTTCAGGTTAAAGTTTTAAAGGAGGAGATCGCCAACTTCAGGTTGTAATGTTATGAACAGCTGGCCGCAGTTTTTGATTAATCGACTTCGCGACCGGTCTGATGGTAAACTTGTGCTATCATAATCAGAGGGAAAGGGCCGAACATGGATCAGCACAATCATCAGCATGCGGAATCGCCGGAAATGCTTTCCCTGATGGGCTACAGCCTGGCCAGGGAATCCGGACAGTATCAGAAAGGGATCGAGCTGTGCCTCAAGGCGATAACAATGAATCCGCACAGCAGCGACAACTATCTGCACCTGGGACGGATATACCTGCTTGCAAGAAAGAAGGAGCTGGCGATCAAGGCTTTCAGGAAGGGGCTCAGAGTCCGCAAAGACACCAGGATCATCGACGAGTTGAAGTCGATGGGAATCCGCCAGTCTCCCCCCTTTGCCTCTTTACCGCGCAATCATGTGCTTAACCGGTTTACCGGCAGGATTCTGAATGCGCTGAGGCTTCGATAATACCGACATACTTATACGCATTGAAACGAAAGCGGGACCGGTAATTTACCGGTCCCGCTTTCGTATTGAGGAGTATGACTAAAATCTATGACAGGATAATCCTGGCAAAGCGCCGTTTGCCGATCTGGACGATGTATTCGCCGGCAACGGTCAGCTCCAGGTTGGTGTCGCTGACTTTATCGCCGTTCAGCTTGACCCCGCCGCCATCGATCGAGCGGCGTCCCTCGCCGTTGGATTTGGTCAGGCCGGCCTCGGTCATGGCCCTGGCCAGCAGTATGCTGCCATCGGTCAACGAATAAGCAACCTGAGGCATTTCGTCCGGAATCTCGTTTTCCTTGAAGCGCCTGACAAAATTCTCTTCGGCCGCTTCTCCGGCGCCGGCGCCGTGGAAGCGGGAAACGATCTCGCGCCCCAGCGCTTTCTTGGTGGCCATCGGATGCAGCGACCTGTCTTTCAGGCCGGCCTTGAGCAGGTCCAGTTCTGCCAGCGGCATGTCGGACAGCAGTTCGTAATAACGGATCATCAGGTCATCGGAAATCGACATGATCTTGCCGAAGATTTCATCGGCCGGTTCGTTGATGCCGATGTAGTTACCCAGCGACTTGGACATCTTGTTGACGCCGTCCAGCCCCTCCAAAAGCGGCATGGTCAGCACGCACTGTGGTGACTGGCCCCATTCGCGCTGAAGTTCGCGGCCCATCAGCAGGTTGAACTTCTGGTCGGTGCCACCCAGTTCCACGTCCGAATTGAGCGCCACCGAGTCATAGCCCTGGATCAGCGGGTAGAGGAACTCGTGGATCGCGATCGGCTGCTGTGAGTTGTAGCGCTTGTGGAAATCATCCCGTTCCAGCATGCGGGCCACGGTGTACTTGGAGGCCAGCGCGATCATGCCGCCGCAGCCCAGTTCGTTCAACCAGTCGGAGTTGAAGACGACTTTTGTCTTCTCCGGGTCCAGGATCTTGAAAACCTGTTCCTTGTAGGTTTCGGCATTTTTGAGCACATCCTCGCGGGTCAGCACCTTGCGGGTTTCGGATTTGCCGGTCGGGTCGCCGATCATGCCGGTAAAGTCGCCGATCAGGAAGTTGATCTCGTGTCCGA
>JACRCG010000180.1 GCA_016219145.1 Deltaproteobacteria bacterium
ACCCAGAAACGGGTGTCCTTCACCAGCAGCCCCCTGGCGTCCTTTGACAGCTCGGCGGTCACCACCACGTGGGAGCGGTCCTTGGCGATGGCAAGTCCCTTGACCTCGCCGATCTGCACGTCCTTGTACTTCAGCTTGGTCTTGCCGGCCTCCATCCCCTCTCCGGTCTTGAAAGTGATGGTGATGGTCTCGCCGCGATCCATGTAGGATTTGACCGCCAGCGAAAGGCCGATCAGCGCTGCCACGATCGGGATGATCCAGACCAGCTGGATCGAGAAGCGTCGCTTCGGCTCGCTGATTGCGGCGGGAATGTCGGAGAATTCTGGCTTATGGTCTGTGTCTTTCATTGTCAGCTCTCTTTTTGAATGGGATCCCAGATCAGGCGCGGATCAAACTGCATGGACGCCAACATGGTCAGCACCACGACGGCGCCAAAAGCCAGCGCTGCCGGCCCAGCCTTTACTGTGGCCATGTTTCCCAGCTGTACCAGGGCAGCCAGGAGCGCCACCACATAGATGTCCAGCATCGACCAGCGTCCGACCAGTTCCACCAGCCGGTAGAGGCGCGTGCGTTGCCTGGGGCGCCATCTGGAACGGCGCTGGACCGAAACCAGCAGCAGCGTGAGCGAAATCAGCTTGAGCAGCGGAATCGTTACGCTGGCGATGAATACGACAATGGCAATTCCCCAGGAACCGGTTCTCCAGAGTTCGACCACTCCGCTAACGATGGTGTCCTTGCGGTATTTCAAAAGCGAGCCGGTTTCCATGATAGTCAGCGTGTTGGCTGGGATATACAGGATATAGGCGGAGATCAGAAGAGCCCAGCAGCGCGCCACGCTGCCTGGCTTGCGGAAATGCAGGGGCGCGCCGCAGCGGGGGCAGTGCGCCTGACCGGTTTCCTGCCCAGGCCTGGACACCAGGTTGCAGACGTGGCAGGAGCAAAGTCCCAGTTCGGCCGCGCTGGTCGCACCGCTCATGCCGCCACCTCCCTGTCCGATCTGCTGTCCATGCGTTCCCATACATCACGGGCGCTGAAAGTGGCCGCCGCCGCGGCCAGCAGCAGGGTCAGAGCCGCAAAGGACCAGAGGGCTATGCCGGGGATGACCTTGAAAGAACTGGTGAGCTTCACCAGCGAAACCAGTACACCCAGCATCAGCACCTCGATCATGCCCCAAGGTTTGACGATTTTCAACATGCCGAGCAGGAGGTGAGAACCGGCGGGGACACTGCGGAATTTCAGCGGCAGCAGGAGATAGGTCATCGTGATCAGTTCCAGGGCCGGGATGAGGATGGTGGTCAGGAAAACAAGCAGCGAAACGGAGTGCATCTGTTTGTCCCACAGCGACTGAACCGCGCCGAACAGGTTGATCTCACTGCCGGACTCCTGGATCTCGATCGCGAAGATCGGGAACAGGTTGGCGATCACGAACAGCACGGCGGCGGCCAGGGTGAAGGCCAGCGTGCGGTCGATGCTGTCGGTGGCATTCCGGTACAGCACCGCTCCGCAACGCCTGCAGCTGGCGGTGCACCCCTTTTTGAGCGGGATCTCACGCTGCAGCAGATCGCAGTCGTGACAGGCGATGAGTTGTGCGGAATGATGTTCCATCCGGAAATCGCTCCTCTTCAGTAAGGTGCCGTCAATCCTGGCAGGCTTCTGCGTCGCTTCTGGTTCGGCCGCTACATGGGGCTTGAAGCTGATACCAGTGAAACCACAATCTAGCACAACATGAATTGTTATACCTAGCCCTGATAAACAGGATAAGTCGTTTTTGAAGCAATTATCCTATGAAAAGCATTTGAAACCCGGATGAATAGGATAAACACAGATAAATCAAATGATTAAATCCAAAGGGCAGTAAACCTAAGGGGTAAAGGAGTTTTTGTTTGAATTTTCAGTTTTTATCAGTGTTCATCCTATGTATCTGTGGTTAAATGCCGTTATAAGGATAATACATCTCCGGCCGGCAATCGGTGGTATACTGAAGCCGCATAACCCGCACACAACTTCAATATCAATATAAATGAGCAAGTAATGAACAAAGGTCAGGACGGCAATGAAGCAGCTCAGAAAGAGCCGGATGAGATCAATTTCCGATCAAATCTCCCGGGGCCGGTTTCAGCATGAAAACATCTAATGCCGGAACATATAAGAAAATACTGCTCCATACCGTTTTTGCCTTTATTGCCCTGTTGCTGCTTGTTCCCCTTGCCCTGCAGAAATATCTGGCCTCCTCCCATGCTGCTTCGCAGTTATCCCGGTTGCTTTCCGGCAATCTGGGCCAGCCGGTTGTTGTTGACTCCATCGATATCTCGGACGGCACCCTTCGTCTGAAGGGGTTTTCTCTTGCAAATCCCGTCGGCTTCCCGACATCAAAGTTGCTGGCTGTCGATTCAATTGCCATCAAACCGCAATGGCTCAAGCTGCTGTCCGGTAACCGGGCCTTTGACAGCATTGCGGTGGCGGGGGTTACCATAGAGCTGCGCCGCAACAGCGCCGGCATCTGGAATTTCGACGGACTGCAGCGGCGATTCTCTTCATCAAAGCCGTCTTCAGACGAAGTCTTCATCCACCAGCTCTCAATCAGCAAAGCTGCTGTCAAGATCAACGGGCAGGGGATTGCGGGGCTTGCCCTGAATATTTCAAACCTTGCTACAAAAGGGTCCGGCAGTTCGGGGTTCAGGATGGAATTTGACGATCCCGGCCGCAATCATTATGCGCTGTCCGGTAAAATGCGCCTCGGCAGTGATCCCGAACTGGAAATGTCCCTGTCATCTCCGTCCATCTCCCTGAAAAGTCTCTCGCAAGTATTGAAGGCTGAAAGCGCATATCTGC
>JACRCG010000181.1 GCA_016219145.1 Deltaproteobacteria bacterium
AGAAAGGCGGCCAATGGCCGCCTTTCTTTGCTGCTTTTCAAGTGGTTTTTGCTAAGACAGTCCGGTCACGTCTCAAACCTCATTCTCATAACGCTCAACCAACTCCTCATAGCGCACAGCAAAATCTGTCGGGGTCTTGGCCTCTGCCGCCGAGTAGCCGGCAATTATGCCCTCACGCAGAGATTCCTTCACGACCCGCTCGGCCAGCGGATACAATATGTCGTCTTCTTTTGAGATATGCCCACGCAACAATTCAGTGTAAGCCAGCGAATTATCAATCAGGAGCGTCAGATTTGACTCTTCGCCGGCCAGTATCGCAAGAGCCGCCGCTTCCATGGCCCGCACATACGCCCTGCCCTGGTCATGCTCCATCAGCATGGCTGCAACCGGGCTGTTTTCTGCCGGCATGCCGTTGGCAACCAGCGCCTTGAAGAGTACATCCTCCTCCTTGGCGTGATGGAAACGATCAGAAAAATTGCGGATGAAGTCAACACCATCCAGGTAGAACTGCCAGTTGTCATAGTTGCCGGCAGCCGTCAGACGGGCATTTCGCTCCAGAAGAGCTATCATCCTCAGAATCAGCTTGTGTTCATTGACCAGCTTGGTGGTGATGTCGGCCTTCATCAGTTTCTCCGTTCTCCATTGATCCCGACAATGATGGATTCGAGCGGGATATCCTTGCCGCTCTTTTGCAGCGCCTCCCTGACCATGATATCCAGACCGCGGCAGCAGGGCACTTCCATGATGGCAACGGTGATGCTCTTGATCGCATTGGCGCTGAAGATATGCGCCAGTTTGTCCACATAAGCGGTGGTGTCGTCCAGCTTGGGACAGGCGATTGCCAGCGCCTTCCCTTTCAGCAGGTCCTGATGGGTGCTTCCCATGGCAAATGCCACGCAGTCGGCGCAGACCAGGATATCGGCTTCCTGAAAATAGGGCGCCGTGGGTGGCACCAGGTGCAACTGCACCGGCCACTGGCGCAGCTCTGAAACCGCCTTGGTTCCGCATGTCTCTGTTGTTTCCGTTCTCTCAATTACCCTGGCCATGCTGCCTGGGCAGCCGCATCCCAAATTTCCCATGTTCATTCTCCTTTTTCCTTCAGATGGTTGTTAATTTCCTGTTCAATCCTGGCCTCGTCCTCTTTGGACAATCCATGAATAGCTACCACATCCTTCAACAGGCAGATACCGACCTTGCAGGTCACACAGGCTATCTCGTAGCGGTTAAGGATATCGCCGATCCCCGGGTAGCTCTTGATAACGTCTTGAATGGCCCTGTCTCCGAGCCCGCTTTTGAATTCCATAGTGCCTCCCTGCTTCATTGATGTTTGCAGGATAACCCGGCAGATGAGAAATAATAATGACGCCGGTCAAGTTTTAGCAATAATCCTAAAATCGGCAGTTCACGAACCACAGAGCAACTGAGCAACAGAGAAATCAGGCAGTTACGTCAATAACAGGCATAAGTAAAAAGGTGAGTGCTTATTTCTGGTTTTAACCTGAATTCTTTTTTGTTTTTGCTCAGTTGCTCTGTTGCTCTGTGGTTCAATGCTTTTTTCAGGATAATTCTTGAGGTTAGGCCACTCATCCAGCATACTGCTCATCATGCTGCTCATCTTTCCACCGATTGCCAAAGCCTGTGAACCACCGGCCGGGATTGCCCGTCTGGCTGCGGCACTGCATGCCCATGGCCTCCCCTGCCGCCTTCTGGACGCCAATCTGGAGGGGCAGTTATGGATGCTGGAACAAGCACCAACCGCCCATGACACCTGGACACGCCGGGCTTTCAAGGGGAGGGGCGATAATCTGGCAGCCCTGCGGGATACAAAAACCTATCAAACTCCGGACAGATATGGACGGGCTGTCAGCGACCTGAACCGTCTCCTGTCTGTTTCTTCAAGGCAACAGTCAGCCGTTGTCGGCCTGTCCGATTATCAGCACAGCAGCCTCTCCCCCCTGCGCAGCGCCGATTTGATTGCTGCGGCGGCAAAACCGGAATCAAACCCCTTCTATCCTTACTTCAGCCGACGACTGCCGGAGATGCTGGGCGGAATCAGTACCATCGGAGTTTCCCTGAATTATCTCAGCCAGGCCTTGTCGGCCTTTGCCATGATCGGCTATATCAGAAAATATTTTCCGGGGCTGAAAATCGTTCTGGGGGGCGGACTGGTAACATCCTGGATGCAGCGCCCAGATTGGAGCAATCCTTTTGGTGAGTTGGCGGATCAGATGATCTCGGGGCCGGGCGAACAGCTGCTGCTGGAACTGCTCGGTGTCCGGGAGGCTGCAAAACAGCACATTATTCCGGATTATTCAGCCTTGCCGCTGGAAGAGTACCTCGCGCCCGGCCTGATCCTCCCCTACAGCGCCGCAGGAGGCTGCTGGTGGAATCGCTGTTCATTCTGCCCGGAGCGAGCCGAGGGGAATATTTATCATCCCATTGCGGTAAAACAGGCTCTGGCCGACTTGAAACTACTGACAGCTCTGCACCGGCCAGCCCTGATTCACATCCTGGACAACGCCATCAGCCCGGCCCTGCTGCGCGGCCTGCTTGAAAACCCGCACGGTGCGCCCTGGTACGGATTTGCGCGAATAGACGAGCAACTGGCCGACCCTGATTTCTGCCTGGCGCTTAAGCGTTCCGGTTGCAGCATGCTCAAGCTGGGTCTGGAGTCCGGCGATCAGGGAGTACTGGACAAAATGCAAAAGGGAATCGATCTCGCCACCGCTGCGCGAGTGCTGTCCAGCCTGCACCGGGCCGGAATTGCAGTCTATTGCTACCTGTTGTTCGGCACCCCAGGGGAAACGGAGTCCGAGGCGCGGCGAACTCTGGATTTTGTCGTCCGTCATCACCAGGCGATCACGTTCCTCAATCTGGCGCTCTTCAACATGCCGCTCTATGCGGACGAAGCGGCCATATACGGAACCGAGCCGTTCTACGCCGGAGATCTGTCGCTCTACACCGGCTTTCAACATCCAAGCGGATGGAATCGCAAAAGTGTCCGCAGCTTTCTGGAAACCGAATTCAAACGCCATCCGGCTATCGCCGCAATTATCAGGAACGACCCTCCCCAGTTCACCTCCAACCACGCCGCGTTCCTGAATCGTATACGGCAATTATGACCTTAACATTTTGAAGTTATTGTGTTATAGACGTTATCTCAATTTTTTCGGGAGATGGCATGGAAATTTTTGGCGGCTTTATGGTGCTGATGAGCTTCATCGGCCTGTTTTTGGCTGTGGTCTGGCTGATCATGCCGTTTGTCGTGTTTGCCATAAAAGGAAAACAGGACCGGACACTGGAAGTACTGGAAGGGATTGACAAACGCCTGGCAGGCATTGAGGCCAGACTAAAGGCGCTGGAACCTGTAGCCATATTAACTGAGTATCCGCCGCTACAACCTTCGGATGAGCTGCCGACTGCCAGTACAGTTCCAACTGCTACGGCCCCTTTTGCTGAAAATATTTAGTTCGAGTTTAACCCGTATCACCCAACGCATGGAGGCAACACAGATGTTATTGCAAGGAAAAAAAGCGCTGATATTCGGCGTTGCAAACGAAAAAAGCATCGCCTGGGCGATTGCTAAGCTGTTTCACGAACAAGGAGCCGAACTGGCACTGACCTATGCCGGCGAGGCGTTCGAGAAAAGGGTCAGGCCGCTGGCGGAATCTATTGACGCCGCTGCAATCCTGCCCTGCAACGTGACCAGTGATGATGACATAGCTGCTGTTTTCAGTGAACTTGGTGAAATCTGGGACGGCGTGGACATCATTATCCATGCCGTTGCTTTCGCCAATAAGGAAGAGCTGAAAGGTACCATTCTCAACACCACACGTGAAGGTTTTGCCACCGCCATGGATATCAGCGTCTACTCCTTCATCGGCATCATGAAAGAGGCTCAGCCGATGATGCAGGGGCGTAACGGTTCCGCCTTGACTTTGAGTTACTACGGCGCCATGAAGGTCTTCCCGAGTTACAATGTCATGGGTGTTGCCAAAGCAGCTCTGGAGTCTTCAGTCCGCTACCTCTCCGAAGGTCTGGGGCCCGAAGGAATCAGGGTCAATGCCATCTCGGCCGGGCCGATCCGCACACTGGCAGCAGCCGGTGTCAACGGCTTTCACAACATTCTCAACCACGTGGAGTCGAAAGCTCCGTTAAGAAGGACCATAACCCAGGAAGACGTTGCCGGCTCCGCGCTCTACCTCTGCAGTGACCTGGCCAGCGGCGTCAGCGGCGAGATTCATTATGTGGATGGTGGATACAATATCATAGGCCTGTAATTCCGGAGTAACTATCAAAGAAGCATTTGGAAATCTCGCCGGTTTAAAATCAAGCCAGATACTTTCCCTGGAACGGCTCTACCGCAGACGAATCCCGCCTGTCGAATTCTGTTCCCATGACCTGGCAGCACGTCTTGTTGAACTATCCGGTGACCTGCGTCGCCAGATAGGTATCCTTGTCAATCGTGCCGGCAGCGTGGAATACGTAATCGTCGGCGATGAAAAAGGGCTGGTCATTCCTGAACTGCGCGATTACCCGCTTGGCAAGAGAGCCATGCGCGGCCTGCGCCTGATACACACCCACCTGAAAAATGAAGCGGTTTCCGAAGACGACCTGACCGACCTCTCTCTGCTGCGGCTCGACCTGCTGGCCGCCCTGCTTTACACCCCGGGAAAAAACCAGATTTACGCCCAGCTGGCCTGGCTGTCGCCTGATCAAAGAGGAACAGGCACGACGCTCGATCCGGTTGCCCCGCTTGAACAGATCGATCTGGACTGCATTCACTTTATCCCGGAGCTGGAAGCCGACCTGGAGAAAGCTGCTCTAACGGTTTCCAAGACCAGAGACGCACTTGAACGTGCCATCCTGATTTCGGTCACCACCTCCGGAACCCGTCAGGAGGCTGAAGACTCAATGGCCGAACTGCGTGAACTGGCCCGCACCGCCCAGGTCGAAGCGCTGGATGAGTTCATCCAGCGCCCGAAGAACCTTAACCCACGCTTTCTGATGGGAGAAGGGATGATGCGCGATGTTGTTATCAGAGCCATGCAGCGCGGCGCCAGCATGCTGATTTTCGATCAGGAGCTGACCCCGGCCCAGATCAGATCGATATCGGCCATGACCGAACTTAAGGTCATCGACCGCAGCCAGCTGATTCTGGATATTTTTGCCCGCAGAGCCAAAACGCTGGACGGCAAAGTTCAGGTGGAGCTGGCACAGTTGAAATATCTGCTGCCGCGCCTGACCGGACGGGGGGTGCAGATGTCTCGCCTGATGGGGGGAATCGGAGGGCGTGGACCGGGTGAGACCAAGCTGGAGACTGATCGCCGCCGCATCCGCGACCGGATTGCCAGCCTGGAGAGGGAGCTGAAGGAGCTGTCACAGGGTCGCGATCAGCGGCGCAAGCAGCGCGTCAAGGCCGGAGTGCCGATCATATCGATCGTCGGCTACACCAATGCCGGCAAATCAACTCTGCTGAACACACTGACCAGAAGTGAGGTATTCACCGAGGATCTGCTCTTCGCAACATTGGACACCTCCACCAGACGGTTGCGCTTTCCCAGGGAGCGTGAAGTTATTATCACCGACACGGTCGGCTTTATCCGGTCGCTGCCGAAATCCCTGCTGGGGGCTTTCAAGGCCACGCTGGAGGAGATGCGCGACGCCGATCTGCTGCTGCATGTCGTGGACGCCACGCACCCCCGATTCGAGGATCAGATTGTCCAGGTGCGGACGATTCTGACGGAGCTGGAGCTGGGGGACAAACCGGAACTGCTGGTGTACAACAAGTCTGATCTGCTGAATGAAATGCGTAAGAAAGACACCGTGGCATTCCTGCGGGTGCGCCAGTCAGCCAGGACCCAGAACAGCGTGACGGTCTCGGCCAGGGACAGAAAGAGTCTGGCTCCGCTGATTGATGAACTCCAGCGGCGCTTCTGGCCGGAAACCGAAGAGCCGGTTTTAAAATAAAGATAAAATCAAGGCGGTGAAGACCGAGGCGATGGAAGCCTTTCAATCCGTTTCAGAGACGAATTTATCCCAGAGCGCAATTTTGAACCAATGCGGCATAGTGTCTGTCTTTATCTCCAGATCATTCCCACCGGTTACTTCAGCTACCCAGACCTTTTCATGAAATGAGTTGTCGAAAATGTAAGCACGATCCGTGTATTGCACAGCATCGGCAAGCAGCTCCAGTGAACGATGATATCGCTCAACAATCTTTTCTCTTGGTACCGGGTGACCTCCTGCTTCTACACGGTTCTCAACTCGGGAAATGTTGATCTCAGGGTCTTCGGTGGCAACATAATAGAGATAGGTACGAAAACCCCGCCGCTGTGCTTTTTTGAGTATGGCGACCTTGTCGGGGTGAGACATCACCGTTTCAAAGGTAAATGACACGCCGGTATTCAGCAGCTTTTGTCGAATGAAATCGGCAGCAACCGAGGCAAAATAGGAATTAACCGATACGGCATAAAAGCTCAGTTTTCCATCGTTAAATCGCAACTCATCAGCCTCATCAGCCAGTTCTGCTTTAGCCAGAAAATGTGACTCTTGAAAGAAGGGGAGCACCTCTTCAGCGGTTGTTTCCACACCATAAAACGAGAAATCCAAAAAGCCGAAACTGGCTATTTCCTTTTCGATCTCATCTGGATTGATATACACCCCGAGTAACTCTGGTTCGATTACTCCCTTTATGGTGCTTTTTCCCGAACCGTTCGGCCCGGCAAACATCCTCATACGGGGGATGGCGGTACTCATTTTTTCACCCGTATCCGTCTTTGTCCCGGCACAACAGGTGTTGGCGCAGCCAGGGTTTTGAGCACCCTGGAAGAACCATCGGATCGGGATTCCACAAGCTTACCATTTACCGCTTCAACTACCCTCCTGCCGGATGTCAGAGTTTTGCAGTAAGCCTGTTTTACCGCACCCTCTGCCAGTTCAGGAATGCGATTTTCCAGATAGCTCATAGCTTTTTCGTCGAGTTTTTTCATGGTGTTCTCCTTGGTAAACCAAAACAAATTCCAAATTCTACGATTGCCATTGCCACAAGATAACGAGCTTAAGAGCTATATGTCAATGTGGATAATTAATCGGCTCATTATCAAGGTCGCGCCATGCAGAGGGTTAATTCTGTTTTGCAGTGATTATCTTTCTTCTCCGCCGATTCACACCGGTTTGCCCGACCGCTTCTCAACCAGTGGGATTAATCCCACGGCTACCATCGAACGCCCCTATGGGGCTATACTGAGAGAAATCATACTACAGATATGCGACACAATACGTCATACGGAATAATTTACACATGATCTTGAAATTTCAGCTCCACAACACCCCTATGGGAACCGCCCAGAAACCATCACCAAGCGGTAGAGTCTTGTGCCGTCATACAACACCACTCCCCGTTGAAAAGCATCTCCTACGACCTGGCGGAATCGTTTTAGACCAGCCAGATCACACTTTGAAACCGAAGCTGCAGCCTTTACCTCGATACCTATCAGAGCACCGGCCTGGTTCTCCAGAACAAAATCAACTTCGTATTTATCCTTGTCCGTTTTCCATGGCAGGACAATATCCTCCAAACAGGATTATGTAAACGTCCAATTGGGAATATAACAGCAGATAATTGGGAATTTGAGCGATACTGTATTGCGGCGTTATTTGGCATCTACCACGTTGTGGTCTACTCAAACTGAGCCTTGAATTCCTGCACCGCCTGCCGTAACCCCGCCACTTCTTCACGCAGTTCGGCCACTTCCGACTCCAGCTTCGCGATCCGCTCATTTTCGGCCATTACCCTCTGCCGAGCCGGTTCAGGAGCCGCTTCGGCACTGCCTTCACCAGACTCCGGCATGCCGGAAAACAGATGGGCATAGCGCCCCTCTTTTCTGCCAGGCTGACGGGCCATCAGGGTAACCAGCGGCGTTGCGCGTTCCTGCAACTCGCGCAAAACCTCTTCTACAGCCGACAGGTCGCCAAACGGATGCATCCTCTCGCCTCGGGTGCGCAGCTCGCCCACCGTCTGCGGACCGCGCACCAGCAACTCGCACATGATGGCCAGCTCAGCCGGCATCAGTCCCAGCTTCTCCGCCAGAAGGTGCCGGTACTTGGCCACGCGGCTGCTTTCCCCCGACACAACCGTCAATTGATTGAAGCGCAGCCTGTTGAGCGCCCGCACCACATCCTCCTCCGTCAGAGCCATGACCGGATCACGGTTGGACTTCTGATTACAGGCGTTGGTTAGCGCATTCAGTGACAGCGGGTAATACTCGGGTGTTGTCAGCTCTTTTTCTAGCAGACTGCCCAGCACGCGAACCTCTATTTCGTTGAGTATGTATTCCATATTTTCCTCGCTTGTTTGATTAATCCTTAAAACGGCTGTTATCACACAAAGCTCACAAAGTTCACCAAGAAAATCAGTAGATTATCAAAGCTAAGAATAAAACCCTATGGGTGGGTGTTTAAACATACATAAGCACTGATTTCTTTGTGTTCTTTGTGCCTTTGTGAGAGCCATCTGTTTTTTTCAGATTAATAATGCGGCGGCTTTTCCTGTTCTGCGTCTCTGTCCATGGTTGGCAACTCCAGCAAAGCCTGTTCCTTTATTACAATGATCTCGCGCCTCAACTGCTCAAGAAGCAGCTCCTGACGACTGACGATCTCACTCAGTTCCTGGATTGCCTTTTCCTGATGCATGTAGCGCAGCTCCAGCTCTTCAATCCGTTTTTCCATCTCATTTCTCCCTGACCGCATTTGTGCAAGATTACCACGTTGCTGTCCTTCATTAGCACACAACCCGACATATTCCAATTTCTGATTTTCCGGAGGAGTTGCGACCATTAATATCTCCGTTATAATATTCTTCGAGGCAGGCTTGAGTTATTTCATACAGCCGAAGAACAGTGAGAATATCAGCTAAATGCCGTAGCTCAACATATTTTTCACAATCAAGATTGTACCGCAGGGCTTTTAAACTCAAGTAAGCATATTGTGGCATGTTTAATGCAGTTCAGTCATTTGACCAACAACCAACATTGGCAGACCATATCAATAAAGGAGAGACACGATGAAAAAACACGTTGTTGTTACCGTAGTAGCAGGGGCTCTGTTTCTGGGGCTGTCCGTTGTTGCCGGGGCAGCCGATCCCAAGGGAGAGTTCGTCGGGTCTGAAAAATGCAAGATGTGCCACGCCGAGGAGTACAAAAGCTGGAAAGACACCTGGCACAGCAAGATGGTACGACCAAAAAAAGAGGGTATTCTGAAGGAAGTAGTCGAGAAATGGGCAACTGACGGTTTTGAAAAAGGCGAAGGTCCCACCACCGGTAATGTCACCAAAACAAAATTCAAACTCGATGACGTCAAATATGTGGTCGGTTCACGCTGGAAGCAGCGTTTCCTGGTCATGAATGATCAGACCGGCGGCATGCAGTTCCTCAACAAGCAGTACAACCGCTACACCGGCAAATGGGAAAATTACGGCAACGCCAACGACTGGAACACCAACTGCGGCACCTGCCACACCACCGGCTACCGCATCCTGGAGTATGACGAGAAGTTCGGCAAGCATGGCCGCACGGTCAAGGACAGTTACAGTGAACTGGGAGTCGGCTGCGAAGCCTGTCATGGTCCAGGCAACAAGCACGTAAAATCCGGCAGGGCCGATAAGAAAAAAACCATCTTCAACCCTGCCAACGCAGATATCAAAGCCCAGTCAAAAATTTGCGGATATTGCCACATCCGGATCGAGAACGAGAAATTCATGACCGCCCAGGGCAACCCTCGCGAAGACCTGCCGGCCCCCAAAGTTGGCGACAGCTACAAGGCTGGCGACGACTGGACAAAGTGGTACCCTGAGCAGGCCATTATCCCCGGAGTCCATGCTGATCAACCGGCCAGCAAGGAGTACGTCGGCGATCTGAAAGGTCTCTTCAAACTGGATGACCATGCCAAAGGCAACGGGATCTACGAAGAAGCCAAACATCACCAGCAATACCAGGGCTTCCTGCAATCCAAGCATTACCTGAATGCCGAAATGTCATGCATCACCTGCCATTCGCCGCACGCCGGCAAGGGCAAGATCAAGAAAGTGCAGAAAGAGGCCTGCATAAAATGCCATGATGCCTCCTTCACGGTGGATAAGTACATGCCCAACACCGGCCAGACCGCCGGCAACCTGTTCATACGCAGTCACACCTTCGGTAAGAATCCGCGCAAAGGCGGCGCTGGAGTGGGTGACATGGGGCCTGTAAACTACTACGAATAATGATCTGAGCCGACAGCAAGACAGAAAAGGCCCACGCCCACGTGGGCCTTTTCTGTGCGTCAACCAAACGAATGGCACCCACCCGGCAAGCGAATTCATACTAACAATTTATGATCACAATGTTTTTTGAAGTTTTCAAAAGCTGTGTTATTGTTGTACGGATTTTAAAATGGGAGGTGTGTCATGAAACACGTTCTGCGCTTAATTTTCCTTGGCTCCATATTTCTCTCGCTCTGCATTCCAGCTCCCTCCCTGGCAGCGCCATCACAGCAAAAAATCCTGATAGGCATAATGCCGGAGATGAACGTTTTCAGGCAGAAACAGCGCTTCAAGCTGCTCGGAGAACACCTCTCAAAAAAATCAGGCGTTACGGTCGAATTCACGATCCTCAGCAGGTATGGCAATATCGTTGAACGCTTCACCTCCGAAAAGATGGACGGCGCCTTCTTCGGTTCCTTTACCGGCGCATTGGCCATACAAAAACTGGGTGTGGTGCCTCTGGCACGTCCGGTGAATCTCGACGGCAGCTCGACCTATCACGGCTATCTGTTTACGCGGAAAGACAGTGGTATAAAAAGTGTCGGCGATATGAAAAACAAGAAAATTGCCTTTGTAGACAAGGCAACCACGGCCGGGTATATTTTCCCGTTATACTACCTGAAAGAGAATGGAGTCACGGATACCAGCCATTTTTTCAGGGAGTCTTTTTTTGCGGGGAGCCACGATGCTGCCATCAATGCCGTACTCAACAAGAAGGCCGATCTTGGTGCAGCCAAGCACAGCATTTATGACCGCGAGCGAAAGCGTGATCCCAGGGTGGATCGCGAGTTGACAATATTGGCCGAATCTCCGCATGTGCCGTCAAATGGGCTCTGTGTCAGAAAAGATCTGCCGGAGTCTATCAAGAGCAATCTGAAAACGGTGCTGATGAACCTGCATACCGATCCCGAAGGGAAGGCTGTTCTGCAGCAGTTTGGAGCGCTGAAGTTCATTGAAACTACCGCCAATGACTATCAGTCAGTATTCGATCTGGTAAAAAAGAGCGGCATCGACATAACAACATATGACTACAGAAACAAATAAACTTTCAATCAATTTCTGCAATCTGCCTGGAAGTCCTGTCACGAAGGTAACCGGAACATGAAGCGGAAGATAATACTTTCATTTCTGGCCGTGTTTCTGATCTCCTCTATGGGCGCCATGTTTGCCTATGTGCATGTCAGAAACACCAATGACATGCTCAGTCGCCTGATTAATCTTCATCAGATAGAAACTCTCCGTCAACAGCTGATCAAGTCGATTCAGACGGTTCAGTCAGATCTGTACACGGTTCATACCGAACTCGGCATCAAGCTCGATTCAATCATCGAGGATGTAGCAACGCTTGATCAGGCCGCCCAGAAATGCACCTCCTGCCATCACGCCCCCGAGATTGCCCGGAGCCTGGAAGAACTCCAGCAGCTCATCGTTACCTATCAGGATTCACTGAGCTACTACATAACAGCTGCCGCCAACACTGATCAGATCAACAAGAACAAGATGGAAGCGGCCCAGATCGGCAACAGGATCCTCATTAAGACCGAGGACATGTCCATGCTGGCCAGTTCCAAACTGAAAGCCGTGACTACCGAAGCGTTGCAGAAGGTCAAAAAAGTAACGTCGATCCTTTTGGCAACGATGCTGCTGGCGCTGGTGCTGGGCGTAATCGTCGCTATATACCTGACCAGAGCCATAACCCGCCCCATCGATGCGCTGCTCGACGCCACCCGGATAATTGCATCGGGGAATCTTTCTTACGCCGTCGAATACTCTGATAAAAACGAGTTTGGCGAATTGGCTTCTCATTTTAATGACATGAGCAGTTCCCTGCATGACAGCTATACTAAACTTGAAGAGGAGATTGCAGAACGAAAAAAATCTGAAGCAGCCCTCAGCGAAAGCGAGGAGCGCTTTGCCCTGGCGGCGCAAGGCTCGAACGACGGGCTCTGGGACTGGGATTTGCGAAACAATGTCATCTATTTTTCCAGCCGCTGGAAATCGATGCTCGGATATGCTGACGATGAAATCGGCAATCTGCCTGAGGAATGGCTGGGGCGTGTCCATCCTGATGACCGCCCTGAAATCGAGGTCAGGATCGCGGCGCATATCAACGGTCGTAACCCCCATTTTGAGAACGAGTTCCGCATGATGCACATGGATGGAGCTTACCGCTGGATGCTGTCGCGCGGCATGGCGGTCAGGAACGACTCCGGCCAGGCCTACCGCATGGCGGGCTCCCAGACCGACATCACCGCCAGAAAGACCGCCACGGAACAGTTGGTCTACAACGCCTTCCATGACGCCCTTACGAATCTGCCGAACCGCTCGCTGTTCATGGATCGCCTCCAGCATGTGATCACTACTTCCACCCGCCGTGGCGCAATTCTCTACGCAGTAATTTTTCTTGATCTGGACCGTTTCAAAGTTATCAATGACACCCTTGGACATCTTGTAGGAGACAAACTGTTAGTGGCGGTTGGCCAGAAACTGGCCGAGTGCATCAGGCCGGGTGATACTGTTGCGCGGATCGGCGGCGACGAATTTTCGATTCTGCTGGAAGGTATCAGCGAACTGAAGGACGCCATAGACGTTGCCGACCGGATCCACCAGAGGCTGGCAGTTCCGCTGGTCATAGAGGAGCATGATGTCTATGCGGCCATCAGTATCGGGATAGCACTCGGTTCGGCGGTCTATGATCGCGCAGAGCAGGTTCTGCGAGATGCTGATATTGCCATGTATGAGGCCAAGAAGCGGGGCAACTCCCGCTCTGAGGTTTTCGACCCCGGGATGCACGCCAGCATACTGGAGCGAATCCAGCTTGAATCGGAACTGCACGGCGTCCTTGACCATAATGAGCTGACACTGGTCTACCAGCCGATTGTAGACCTCACCACTCATCGTCTGGTCGGCTTCGAAGCTTTGGTGCGCTGGAATCACCCGACCCGTGGTCTGGTCTTTCCGACTGAGTTCATCTCGCTGGCTGAAGAAACCGGGATGATTGTGAAGATAGGCGAGTGGATCCTGCGCGAGGCCTGCCGTGAACTGGGTGTGCTGCAACAGCGCTTCCCCTCGCAGCCCCCTCTTAAAATGAGCATTAACATCTCCGGCAGGCAGTTTGCACAGGAAAATCTGGCCGATATGGTAGCGGGGATTCTTGAGGAGACCGGCGTTGCGCCGCACAGTCTGGCAATCGAGGTGACTGAGAGCATGCTGATGGAAAATATCGACGTGGCGGTTTCTACCATGAACCGGCTGCGCGACATGGGCATCCATATCCACATTGACGACTTCGGCACCGGCTACTCTTCGCTCAGCTACCTGCACAGTCTTCCGATCGACGCTCTCAAGATCGACCGCTCCTTCATAAGCAAGCTGAACGCCAAAGGAGAGAACCAGGAGATTATCCTCTCGATCATGTCACTGGCCAAAAGTCTGAATTTTGATGTAATCGCCGAGGGTGTCGAGCTGGATCACCAGCTGGAACAGATGAAGGGTCTGGATTGCCGCTTTGGTCAGGGTTTTATTTTTTCAAAACCGATGAAGCCGGACGACATTGATGCCTGGATGCAGGCTGAAGAGCTAAAGACCTGGATCAAGGAGTAACGCTCCACTCACTGTACCGGCCAACTCTTCTCCAGGTCCGGCGGATAAAAATTCTCTCTGGTGCGGTTGTAATAGCCGAACTGCAGCTTCGGAAACTCCCTCTTCAGGCGCTCCAGCAGGCGGTACATGCCGATCCCCTGCCCCTGCACCCCCATCTCGCGGTTGTAATAATCCGGGTCGATCGACAGGTTACGCATCTGGATCATGTCAATACCGCTCTCGGCCACGAACTTCAAGAGCGCCTCGACCTCCGCAGGAGCGTCACTGACGCCGGGCGACACCAGATAATTGATCATGGTGAAACGGCCCCTTTCCCTGGCAATCCGCACTGAACGCAGCACATCGCCAAAAGCATACCCTCTGGGGCGGTAATAGCGGTTATACACATCCTCCCGCACCGAGTTCATCGAAAAACGGAAAGAATCCATCCCAGCGTCGCAGAGCATCGGAATCCGCTCCGGCAGGGAACCGTTCGAGTTGAAGTTGATTGTCCCGCGTGAAGTACCAATCCTCATTCTGCCGGTCGCTTCGGCAATAGTATCAGCCTGGAGGATCGGATCCCCCTCACACCCCTGACCATAGGAGACTATGGCCTGTTCAGCCCGTTCCAGATGCGGTATGGCAAGCTCACACAGCTCTTCGGGGGTTGGAACAAAACTGATCCGCTCGTGGTTGGATGGACAACATTCCGAAGCCTGCAGACTGATGCACCCCAGACAGGCTGAGTTGCAGACCGGTGAAGTCGGCAGGGGAGCTTCCCAGCGGCGGTAAAACAGGTTCTTGGCAGCAAAGCAATGGTAATCTACGGCACAGCGCGACAACTGCTCCAGCAGGCGGTTATGCGGCATCTCCTTTAACATCTGCCTCACCAGCGGATCAAGGGTGCGGTCATCATAATTGACCGGGTTCCAGTTGCTGTTATTGTCCACCTTGCTGGCGGCGACGACAAAACAGTCGCGCTCCTCATCCCAGCCGACTGCGGTGTACGACCAGAGCGGCAGCAGACTCTTTTTTGCGGAATAATCACAGGCCGGCAGCAGGGTCCGCAGGTAGCCGGGGGCCATGAAAGCCGAAACAGCCTGAATTCTGGTCTGCCGCTTCCCCTCCCGAATGTTTTCAACAGTTATAAAACGTTTTTTGCGGGCATCCCAGGCAACAGGCGGCATGGCTGGCATGGTAAAGAGCCGGCTGTCTTCCGGGAGAGGTATCAATTCAATCTCTTCCGGCAGCAGGGCAACACTTCCGTTCATGCCGGCCATACAGAGCTCGGGATGATCAAAAATATTCCCTTTTTCATCGGCGTAGATCATTTTTGGCAGGCGTCTTGACACGTGAACCTCCAGAAGCTGGTTTCAGCGCTTACTCTACCCGTTCGATTCCGGCTTATCAACCAGAATGGTTCAGAGTCCTAAAAGATGCTTTGAATCCTCAACCAATTTGTGTTATACAGTTCATCCCCTGCAACCGGTACAATTGTCCGCCCCTCGCTGTCTCCATTCCAGGAGGAAGTCTTCATGCAAAAGCTGCGGCCGCTGTTAAAAAAGCTCTCTACAACTGTCACCATCATGCTGGTTCCTCATTCGAAGCGCGGCTCCATTAATTTCAGGATGCCGTACGCACTGCTGGGACTGCTCGCCATGTTTGCCGGAATCGGCGCCATTTACACCATCTCTCTGACATACCATGCAGTTGATTTCTATGTGATGAAGCAGAAGTATACCCACATGACCGGTCAATTTCAGGAGATGAAGTCCACCATCGACTCGCTCAACCAATCCGAGTCAGAATTCAAACGTATCTTTTCACTGGGCTCCCGCAAAAAAGTTCTGGATGCCATGGACACACCCAAAAATGACGGGTCTGTAGACATTGAGGAATTGAAACTTCAGGTGGCCGAATCGATGGCTTCGGTTGCCGAGATCAGGGAGTATATGGCAAAGGAGCGCGATGTTTACCGGGCCACCCCGCAGGGATTGCCGGTTGAAGGCCGCCTCAGCTCCGGCTTCGGCATGCGCGTTCATCCCCGTTACGGGCGCAGACAATTCCACTCCGGGATAGACCTGTCAGCTGAGAGGGGGACACCGGTACATGCAACGGCGGACGGCATTGTCAGCTTTTCAGGTTGGAGCAAGGGGAGCGGGAACATCGTCGTTATTGAACATGGTCATGGCTTAAGCACGGTCTATGCGCACAACACCAAAAACCTGATCAAGGTCGGCCAGACCGTCAAGAGAGGACAGGAAATCGCCACAACCGGCTCCACAGGCGTTTCTACCGGTCCGCATGTTCATTATGAAATCTGGAAAAACGGCCAGTGCGTGAATCCTGAGGCTTTTGAAAAGGCGGCCAGAAGCTGAATATGCATTGCAACGGGGGGAAGTGATGTTTTCTAAAAAACAGCCCAGACTGGACACAATCATCGGACCTGAATCGACTCTTAGAGGCGAACTTACTTCCAAGGGGACTGTGAAAATAGATGGACATATCGAGGGCAATGTGACCGCCGACTGCCTTATAATCGGAGAAGGCGGGACTCTGACCGGTGACGCCACGGTGAGAGAAGTTGTAGTTGGAGGCAGAATAATCGGAACCGTGCATGCTACGGACGGAGCAGATATCCAGAGCAAGGGCGAAGTCTGCGGAGATATTTTTGCGGCGCGCCTGACAATTGCCGAAGGGGGACGTTTCGACGGCCGTTCCACCATGCAGCTACAGAAGAAGATATCTTATATCGGTGATGAGGCATTGGGCAAAGCGATCTGATTTCACAAAATCAATGCACACTCGCCAACGTCAAAGCCCTCCGGACAATATTAATCCAGGAGGGCTTTGACGTTCATAACAATGACTTAATACAAACTTATTCCGGGTGAATATCGGTCGCCCGGTAAGCGTGGCCTGTCGCAGCCAAGGCAAGCTTTCCGGTATCCTTTGAGGAATGGATAAATTCCTTGCCGCAACCGCCACACTTGTATACCGGAACATCGACCTGGAGCTTGAACGGATCGGCATGCTTAAATTCCGCCGTCATCTCACATGACTTTTGTCCAGTAGGCATCCCAGGCAGCTCCTGGTCGCAGCCCGGACAGTGGTAGCGCTTAGTGAACAGGCCCTTTTTAACAGCACTTGGAGTAAACCTGTAAGTATCTTCGTCCATTACCATATCCATCAACATACCTGCGAACATGGGATAAACGAAACGCTTGTGTCCCTGCCCGCATACAGCGGCGGGCATGGCTTCGATCGTTACCTTTACTCCACCCTCCACACCGCTGAAGGTCTCAAGAGGCTTTACTGTCATTTCTCCCTTGCACTTGCTGCATGGTTCCTGAGGTTTGCTCATATCCCCTTCCTCCTTTATAAACTTATAAAGCTGACGATTGGTTCCTTTGTCGCATTTCAATCAAAGAAACCTTTTTTTGTTATGACCACGGCAACAAGATCATCACCGTCTTTTGCGCTCAAATCCCCGGCTATGGAAGGTGTTATTCCGATAATGCCGTCATAGGTTCCTGCAGGATCATTGCTTAAGATTGTGACGGGCGCTTTTACGCTCTTGCCGTTTTTCAGGTTGTAAAGGTGCAGATTTTTATACTCCAGACCATGAAAGAAGTTACTGAGGGCTGTTGCCGATTGGGGACCAATAACAGAATTGGCTGACATATTGGATGTTCTGTCGAGGATTTTGGTTGTTAAAATAATGCCTTTGTCTGTTGTGCGGACTGTGCCGACAGAAGCTGCGGACTGTTGAACAGGCTGCTTTGAAGCTGGCAGAGCAGGCTTTGGAGCAGGCACAGCCGTTTTCTGCACAAGAGCCGCCAACTGTTCAACCGGCATTTTTTCGAGTTTTTTTACGGCGACATTAAGCGATATCATCAGCAGTTGCACATTCACGGTAGTTTCGCAGAGTACAGTCAGAAACAAGTGAGGCATTACTTTTATGATAACGCGTCCAAGCTCGGTGCGGATGTCAAAAAGCCTGACCTCACCGGTAGCTTCCTGCATTCCAAGGCTATTATCGTTAATAAGTACGGCTACACTTGCCAGAACACTCTGGTCAAAAAATGCCGGAAACGAGCTAGCCAGCACGTTGCCACGCACATCTGACAACATACTCCCCATCACTCCGGGAACCGATTTAAGTCCAAGCATAAGTGTCTGCATAGCCTATCCTTTTCTTTGCATTACAGCGACACCTGTCTTTGGCCTTTTTTTCTACTTGTCAGGTCACGCTGTTTCAGTGAAAGAGCTTGTATTGCAGAATATAAACGGCTATTCCGCCAAAGTAGCCAATCAAGGCTAGTCCGCTGATGCGCTTCATGTACCAGAAAAAATGAATCTTCTCCAATCCCATGGCGGCTACTCCGGCCGCCGAACCGATGATCAAAATTGATCCTCCCGTACCGGCGGCATATGCCATAAATTCCCAAAGAAAGCTGTCAGCAGGATATTGTGCCAGGCTGTACATCCCCATGGAAGCCGCTACCAGCGGTACGTTGTCTACAATGGCGCTGGCAAGGCCGATGATGGTGACTATCACGTCTTCACGACCCACAACCTTGTTGAGCCAGCCGGCAAGATTGGTCAAGATGTGTGTATGTTCCAGGGTTGCCACAGCAAGCAAAATACCTATGAAGAAAACGATTGAACTCATGTCGATCTTCATCAGGGCATGCACCAGAGTCAGGTGTTGTTTTTCATCATCCTCTTTTTTACGATGTATCAGCTCTCCTACCAGCCAGAGAATGCCCAGGCCGAACAGAATTCCCATAAAGGGGGGCAGATGGGTGACCGTTTTGAATATCGGCACACATACCAAAATACCAAGGCCCATGAAGAACATCAGGTTACGTTCGAAAGAGGTTGTCTGCAGCAGACCGCTCTCTTCCGCCTGCGGCGGTGAAACAACCTCACGCCCCTTGAGCATCCAGCTCACCACCAGCAGTGGTACCAACAGATTGACCATTGATGCCAGAAACAGCCCCTTCATAATCGCCAGGGTAGTAATCTGACCACCGATCCAGAGCATGGTAGTCGTCACGTCGCCAATCGGGGTCCAGGCTCCGCCTGCGTTGGCGGCGATAACGATCATCCCGGCAAAGAACAGACGGTCATCATGTTTGTCCAGGAGCTTCTTCATCAGTGAGATCATCACGATGGTAGTGGTCAGGTTGTCCAGCACAGCGCTGAGAAAAAACGTTACAAATCCGACCATCCACATCAGGGTGGAAAGTTTGGTAGTCCGGATTCGTGAGGTAATGACCTCGAAACCGTTGTGGGCATCAACCACCTCAACAATTGTCATTGCGCCCATCAAGAAAAAGACAATCTGGGCGGTGGAAGCCAGTGATTCATTCAGCTGGTGGCTCACCAGCGTATGATCACCACTCATTACGGCATAAACCGTCCAAAGCAGACCAGCCCCCAGCAGGGCCGAAGCAGACTTGTTAATGCCAATTGGGTGTTCCAGCGCGATAGCTGTATAAGCAATAACAAAAATCACAACAAGCAAAGTAAGCATGTATGGCAACCTTTTGTGTCACGGAAAATATTCAGTCTATCCTGCCTGCAACAAAATTTGAACCTTGGCCGCCGTCAGGCCAATCCAGAGCGTACAAAGAAACAGAAACGTCGCCAATGGAATATGGCGATCCAGAATAATACGTGGTGAGATAAAACGGACGATGAATGTCATCGGTGATGTGATCATTTTCAGCAGTGTAAACACGAAATTGGTATCGCGTTTTTCGCCGGCCATTATGTAAAGGATACCCTGCCCGGCAAACGCGAAAAGAGCGACCTCGATGACAGCTTTAAGCATCTGGATAAACAGCAGCATTAGAGTACCTCTTGTGGCTGGAGTGATTTTGTGTCCTCGATCAGTTTGCGAGTTACTTTAGGATCAAAACCTTTGAGCTGTGCTATGACCTGGTCAACTTTATTCCGGTCGCCCAGTGTGTAATAGGCCATCCCAAGATGGTACAGAGGATAGGGGCTGAGCGGCTGAATCTCGGCCGCTTTTTGCAATGACCGGGCGGCCTCTTTGTGTCGGCCCATTTCAGCGTGGCAGAGCCCCATGCCGTACCAGGCCCGGTCATTCTTGGGCGAGCGTTCCACCGCCGATTGAAAGGCCGTAATGGCCTCCTCGAATTTTTTATCAGCTTCAAGAACGTAGCCGAGGTTAAAATATGTAACTGCGTCATTAGGCGCGATCCGCAGCGCCTCCTTAAAATATCGCTCGGCCTCAGGTAGTCGTTTCAGGGAAGCGTGCAGATGCCCCAGACAGTTGATAACCAGCGCAAAATTTGGATCTTCCTGGAGCGCCTTGTTAAACAGCTCGATGGCTTGATCATATTTGTTGAACATCTGGAGAACACGAGCCTGTAGAAAATAGATCCATTTCATCATTGTGGGTTGGTCCTTTGATAAAGTCCCCTTGTCCATGAGGGAGAGGGTTAGGGTGAGGGGAAAACTGGATGAATATGCAAACGCCCCTCATCCGGTCTTCGGCCACCTTCTCCCAAATGGAGAAGGGTTTTCGCTCAATTCAAATGGCAACCACCTATGCCACAAATGCTTTGCATAAACAAGGCCCGCAGCTGCGGGCCTTGTCCTGTACAGCAGTATTATCAGGTACCCAGCGTATTGATGTCGTTGTCCAGCGCCGGATAACGGCAATGCTCAACGAACTCCTGAATCTCTTTTGGCGGAGGTTCAGTCAGATTACTCACGATCAGCAGGACAATCATACCAACCGGCATACCGAACACGCCGGCGTTGATCGGACCGAAACCGAACCATTCATTGGCAGGGACGCCGCCGAAGAACGGATAGGTTCGCACCATGTAGAACATGGCAAGTCCAAGTCCGGCCACCATGCCGCAGATAGCGCCCCACTTGTTGGCACGCTTGTAAAAGACCCCGCAGACCAGAGCCGGGAAGAAGGCCGAAGCTGCCAAGGAGAAGGCCGCGCCGACCAGAAACAGAATGTTGCCCGGTTTTAGCGAGGTAACATAAGCTGCAATTAATGCCACTACCAGCAATAAGCCCTTGGAGATGGCAACCCGTTTGGCGGTTGAGGCGGATGGGTCGATCATCTTGTAATACAGGTCATGCGACAGGGCGTTGGCGATTGTCAGCAGCAGGCCGTCAGCGGTCGAAAGCGCTGCGGCCAGACCACCGGCGGCAACCAGACCGGAGATCACGTAGGGCAGTCCGGCTATTTCCGGCGTGGCCAGAACGATGATGTCGGTGCCAAGCAGGATTTCAGCCAGCTGCACGATACCATCACTGTTAAAATCCGTAATGGAGAGCAGTGACGGGTCTATCTTGGCCCAGTTTGCTGCCCAGGCCGGCAGATTGGCATACGACGAACCGACCAGGAAGTGATAGACGTCAAACTTGGCCAGAACAGCCAGAGCAGGCGCTGAGAAGTACAGTAGGAAAATAAAGAACAGCGACCAGAAAACCGATTTGCGAGCTTCCCGGACTGAGGGTGTCGTGTAGTAGCGCACCAGAATGTGCGGCAGTGAAGCTGTGCCGATCATCATGCAGAATACGATACCGAGGAAGTTGCGCCTTGATTTGTCCTTGGCGGCCTGATCCTTCCCTTTAAAAGGTGTGGCGTGCGGAGCAATAGCTCCTGCTCGTGCGGTCAGACCTTTGTCCTTGGTCCATTTGGCCTTGGCGGCATCGAGGTCTTTCGGATAGGCGGCGACCGCTTTTTCTGCTTTGGTGATCTGATCGGCCGGGGCATTGGCCAGTTTCAGAGAGGCCAAAGATGTTTCAACATCGACCTTCCCTTTTGCAAAGGCAGCCTCAGGCTCTTTTAATGCTGCAGTGGCAGCAGCGGCACGTGCCGTCATAATGGCGCGTACTTCCAGCTCTTTGGGATCCTTGTTCAGTTCGATTTCGCGGAGAGTTACTTTAGCAAGCGCGCCGCCGTAAGCCAGCTGCGGAATCGGGTTGCCGGTATGTTTTACTGAAATCCAGATCAGCGGAGTCAGGTAGGCCACGATCAGGATGATGTACTGGGCCACCTGGGTCCAGGTAACCGCTTTCATACCGCCCAGGAAGGAGCAGACC
>JACRCG010000018.1 GCA_016219145.1 Deltaproteobacteria bacterium
ACTCCAGCGGCGTTCTGGCGGCTCACCTGCTGGGATATATCGGCGAAATTTCGGAAAACGAGTTAAATGCCAAAGGCTTCGAGGATTACAATCCGGGAGACTATATCGGCAAGAACGGGATTGAACGGGCTCTTGACAGCGAACTGCATGGCGGAGACGGCGGCCGGCAGCTGGAGGTGGATGCCCGCGGCAGGGTCTTGCGGACAATCTCTGAAACCTATCCGTCAGTCGGCAACAGCGTTGTGCTGACGATCGATGCCGAGGTGCAGAAACAGGCCGAACGATCATTCGGCGAGCAGGCCGGGGCGGCGGTTGCCATGGATGTCAACAGCGGAGAAATTCTGGCTTTTGTCAGCAATCCCGGCTTTGATCCTTCGCTGTTCAGCGGAAAACTGCCGGCGGACAAATGGAAGGAATACCTGGAGGACAAGCGGCATCCGCTGGAAAACAAGGCCCTGACCGGGCAGTATCCTCCCGGTTCGACCTTCAAGATCATTACCGCCCTGGCCGGTCTGCAAGACAACAGGATCAATGATTCAACTTCAATCAACTGCACCGGTTCATACGATCTCGGGACATCCACTTTCAAATGCTGGAACAAGCGCGGTCACGGCACTACCAGCCTGAAAAAATCGCTGCGTGAGTCCTGTGACGTCTATTATTACCAGCTCGGCGAAAAACTTGGAGTCGATAAAATAGCCTCAGCGGCAACTGCATTCAAGCTGGGAGCCCCCATGGGCGTGGGTCTGCCAAACGAAAAGGCTGGCCTTATACCGACCGCCGAATGGAAGCAGAAGCGTCTCGGCAAGCGCTGGTATCATGGGGAGACGCTGCCGGTGGCTATCGGGCAGGGCTACGTTCTGATGACCCCGATCCAGATGGCCTCCATGATTGCAACGGTAGCCAACGAGGGCACGGTATATCGCCCATATCTGGTCAAGCGCATCGTTGATGCCGACGGCAAGCAGTTAAGGGAAATGAAGCCTGAGGTTATCGGGACGACAGAGTTTCCAAAAGAGTCATTCCGGCTGGTCAAGCAGGGGTTGTTCGCGGTTGTCAACGAGGCGGGCGGCACCGGCGCTATGTCCAGAATGTATGATGTAAAGGTGGCCGGCAAAACCGGCACATCGCAGGTCGTTAAAATGAGGGACAGCAAACGAGGCACTCCCTATCAGTTCCGTGATCATGCCCTTTTTGTGGCATTTGCCCCTTTTGATAAACCTGAAATCGCAGTAGCGGTCGTGGTTGAGCATGGCGAACATGGCGGGGCCGCAGCGGCTCCGATAGCGGGCAGGATTCTGAGGGCCTATTTTGATGGCAAGAAGCCGCTGCGAAAAGAAGGGCCTGCTTCGAAATCAGAAGACGATGATGACGATGCTGGCGTTGCGCCGGCTGTCATAAAAGAACCCGGTACTAGCGAGAATGCACGCAATGATTGATCGACGGCTGCTGACAAATATTGACTGGATTCTGGGCGGTCTGGTGCTGGCGGTCTGCCTGTTGGGTATCCTGAATATCTACAGCGCCACTACACCCTACAAAATTGTCGGCATGGCCTATTATATGAAACAGTTCTACTGGATGCTGGCCGGCATGTTTGTAGCGCTGGTGGTTTCAAGCGTCGATTACCATCTGCTGGAAGACTTCTCCTACTGGTTTTACGGGTTCCTGCTGATACTGCTGGTGGCGGTGCTGGTGCTTGGGCGGCGCTCGATGGGGGCCACACGCTGGCTGAATCTCGGTTTGTTCAATGTCCAGCCGTCGGAGTTGATGAAGATTGTCATCATCATCACCTTTGCCCGTTTCTTCAACAACTTTCACGCTACCGGCGGAATGACGGTCAGGGACATGCTTTTTCCGCTGGGTATTCTGGCGATACCGGTTGCACTGATCATGAAACAGCCCGATCTTGGAACAGCCATTCTGGTCATGTTGATAGCGCTGTCGATGGCCTTCTACATCGGCTTGCGCTGGACGACGGTCGTGACGTTTGCCTGCATCACTCTGCCGATGGCCTGGCTGGGGTGGGCCAAATTTTTGAAGCCGTACCAGAAAAACCGCATCCTTGATTTTCTTAACCCGGAACGCTCACGCCTGGGGAGCGGTTATCATATCATTCAGAGCAAGATCGCCGTTGGTTCAGGCGGTATTGCCGGCAAGGGTTTCGTGAAGGGGACTCAGTCGCAGTTGAGATTTCTGCCGGAGCAGCACACCGATTTCGCCTTTTCCGTTTTTGCCGAAGAGTGGGGTTTCATCGGCTGCCTGGTGCTTCTGATCCTCTACCTGTCGCTGGTGCTGTGGGGGCTCAATATAGCCCGGCGCTGCAACGACCGTTTCGGCGGCCTGCTGGCGGTGGGGGTGACAGCCATGCTGTTCTGGCACATCATCATCAACATCGGGATGGTGATCGGCATGTTCCCGGTGGTCGGAGTGCCGCTGCCGTTTTTCTCCTACGGCGGTACCTCGATGATCACCAGTATGGTCGGGATCGGGCTGCTGCAGAATATCAGCATGCGTCGGTTTATGTTTTAAAAATTCTTATATGACCATACGATAATAGCGAATTTTGTTTTCTTCCTCTCGTAACTATTCAGCTCAACCTGAACAGCCTCCCAAAATGTCATCCTGAACAGCGTGAAGGATCTGTTTATAAGCTGTTGCGGAATCAAAAACAGCAGCAGATCCTTCGCTGCCGCTCAGGATTACAGATTATTACGAATGTGCTGAATAGTTACTTCCTCTCAAAGTTTAGAGAGTGGTGTCAACGGAACCGTTCGCCAGGTCAGGAAATTGGGCGATCTTTTCTTTGTCGGAATTGAGTTTGACCAGAGGTTGTTTGAACTTGATGTCTTTACTGAATCTTTTATGGACTACCAGTATAAGAGAAACGCCCCACATCTATCCGAAGTAGTTGCTGAATAGCCACTGACGTTTCAACTGCTTCATCGATCTCATGCGCTTGCGCCCAAGACTCTGGCTTGCTCTCTTCCCCGTTCATCTTGACTTTTACGTGCCAAATCCCGTATTGTTCCGGAAACTGTTTGAAATACATAGAGGAAAGAGTGCTCCTGATGGCATTGTGTTGTTGCCTGGGCTGCTCTTTACTTGAAGATTGGATACGTTTGAAAGCCTTCGTTATCATCCCGACCTACAATGAAAAAGATAATGTCAAGTCACTGTCCAGCGCGGTTCTTGCCCAGCACGAAGACATCAGGATTCTCTTTGTCGATGATAACTCCCCGGACGGCACCGGTGCTATTATAGATAATCTGGTTGCGGAAAATGACCGTATTCATGTTCTACATCGCTCCGGAAAACTTGGCTTGGGCTCTGCATACCGTGAAGGGTTCAAAGCTGCTCTTGCCATGGGCGCTGACTATCTGATGGAGATGGACGCAGACTTTTCACACGATCCGGGCAGTTTGCCGCATTTTCTCTCGGCGATACAAGAGAACGATCTGGTGATCGGCTCCCGCTACCTGAATGGCGTAAGTGTCGTCAACTGGCCGATCAGACGTCTTATATTAAGCTATTTCGCTAGCGTCTACACAAGATGGGTGACCGGCCTGCATCTACGAGACTGCACCAGCGGCTTCAAATGTTTCCGGCGCTCTGCCATCGAGGCGATAGATCTGGCAAGCGTAAGATCGGATGGCTACTCGTTCCAGATCGAGATGAATTACCGCTGCATGGAAAAGGGGTTCAGAATTACCGAAATTCCGATTATTTTCATCGACCGTCATTCCGGCAGTTCAAAAATGTCGGGCGCAATCGTCCGCGAAGCGGTAACAATGGTCTGGAAGCTTCGTATTAACTCGCTGTATTCAAGACTTCTGGGGAAATAACACCAATATGCTGCAAGACATCTGGTCAGTCATTGTAATAGCCGGTTTGGCCGGTTGGCTATTCTCGTGTATCATGCTCATTTTCATGGCGTTTCCTGCCAGGAATGTTTTTGTTGCGTCAAGCGGAATCAGGTGGGGGTCCGCCGTCCTGTTTTTTTTCTTGATCTGGGTTGTTGGTATGCTGAATGCTTGAATTATTCGGGATTATAACATTCAGAGCCCGGATTGCACTCGCCTGGTTCTGTGGCCTGTTTGTCTTGTTCTCGATCATGTCCGGCTGTACCGCAGCCAGGCTGGATGAAGCGGCCTGGCAGGATCAGCGCTATGCCGCCGTCTGGCCGCACGCCCCGGAGACGCCCAGAATCAGGCTTCTGAGAGTCATTGAGAACGCGAAGGATGTAGCCGATTCTGATGCGGGTGTTGTAAAAAAGATGTTTGACTACATTTCAGGCTCCAGCGAGGAATACGTCGGTTTTTTCACCCCGCAGTGCATCGCGGCGGATGGAGACGGTTTGATATACATCGCCGATCCCTCGGTCGGGATTGTTCATAAATACAATCTGGCGGACAAAGAAGTTCAGTACATTTTCCAGGCGGGTGAAAAGAGGCTTGGCAGCCCGGTCGGCGTTGCCCTTGATAAAGACGGCAATCTTTATGTCACCGATGCCCAGAATGCACTGATTTTTAAATTCAGTTCCGACGGCACCTTCCTGCGTGAACTTGATGGAAAAGGCAAGTTGCAGCGTCCGGCAGGCATTGCGGTGAAAAGCAACGGCGACAAGCTGGTTGCCGACGCCTTGGCGAACAAGGTCTTTGTTTTTGATAAAGAAGATACATTAAAGGGCGAGCTTCCCGGGGCTGATTTTACGGAATCATTCAACAGGCCTACCTATCTGGCTGTAGACAGGCTGGACAATGTATATGTCACCGACACCATGAATTTCACCGTCAGGGTTTTTGATTCCGGCGGCAGATATGTCAGAAGTCAGGGGCAGATCGGGGACGTCCCGGGAGCATTTGCCCGCCCCAAAGGGGTCGCGCTTGACAGTGATGCCAATCTGTACGTACTGGATTCGATTTTCGGCAACTTCCAGATATTTGATCAGAAAGGGCGATTATTGCTCTATGTTGGACAGGAAGGAACCCTGCCGGGCGAGTTCATGCTTCCAAGCGGGATCTTCATTGATAAAAATGATCGAATCTATGTTTCCGATACTTTCAATCACCGCATTCAGATTTATCAGTATTTGAAAGAGAAGGTGCAGAAATGAACTGTTTTCGTAAAACTTTTGCGGTTCTTACCGTGGCTTTTTCCCTGCTGATTCTGTTTGTTTTCAGGGACCGGGCCGTAGCCAAGGGGCCGCTTGTCTCAGAAATCGGCAACAAGCACAATCTGTCGTCGATCGGCCGGACAGTAGGTTCAACGGTCATCACCAGCAACATCAACCTGTATCAGGCCGACCCTGCTGATGCTCGTGGTAAACAGATCTGTATCTTTTGCCATACACCGCACAGCGCCAACGTTGCCGAACAGGCCCCCCTCTGGAACCGGGCCTTCTCATCGGTTGTCACCTTTCAGCGCTACACCTCCACGACACTCCGGATACGCCATATTACCGAAGCCCAGTATGGTGACGGCGCACAGCCAAACGGTGCTTCCAAACTCTGCCTGAGCTGCCATGACGGTGTCTCCAGATTGGGCGCCGTATACACCGGACCTGAAATAACAATGGCAGCCGGGCGTGATGTGATTACCGGTCTGGCATCATTCAACCCTTCTACCAACAAGATGCTGACCGGACACCATCCCGTGTCTTTTGTTTATATGACCGGTTTTAACGTTACGGCACAAACTGGATCAATCCACTCCACCCTTCCGGCATCATACCGGTTTGTGCCGTTATCAAGTGCCGGAACTGTAAAGCTTTTTGATACCGACAGAAAAAATAACGGCTGGATGCAATGCACAACGTGTCATAATCCGCACCAGAATCAGTCTGAAGATAACGGAGCGAATGCCTGCTATAACAGTGTTGGCACACTGGGCACTTGCGATGCGGTGCCCTGTAGCCCATGCGACCCTTTGACTAACTTTAATAGAAAAGTTGCGCCGTTCTGGACTTACCATGGTTCAGGCACAACCGCGACTCAGGATACAGGCACCGTCTGCAAGGTTTGTCATGCCCTGGGGTCGTCAGGCGGCCCGAAGTGGCCTTAGGGCATATTCATAAATAGGGATAACTTATGAAACTTATTCATTTTAAAGTGGTTATGTGTATTATTGCGCTCGGCTTGACGGCTGGGATCGCATCTGTTTACGCCGCGACCCATCTTGATGAAAAATATATCAAGACCGGCTGTGCGGCCTGCCACCTTGGTTTTGATTTCAAGTATGGCGGCGGGGTAAGCCGCTGCCTGCAGTGCCACGGCCCAAACTCCGGATCGATGCTCGGCGTAATCGCTTTGGGCGTCACACCGCAAGATGTTGCCGCTGAATTTGACAAAAATTATACTCACCCGGTCAAGAAAAGCGCCGGTAAACACTCGCCGCGCGAGGTGCTGCCGGAAGTCAGTCCAAATGCCCCGCGTCACTCTGACTGTGTTGATTGCCATAAGCCGCATATGTCCAGCTACGACAATCCGTTTGCCGGAATAGCCGGGAAGAGGGTCGGCAATTTCATTACTCCGATCACAAAAGAGTACGAGCTCTGTTACCAGTGCCACTCCGACAGTGCCAACCTTCCGCTCAGATCTACTAACAAGCGGCTGGAGTTTGCCACCACCAATGCATCATTTCACCCGGTGGAGGGGGAAGGCAAGAATCTGGCTGTCATCAGTCTGATGCGACCCTATCGGGAAAAGAAAACCGCTTCCAATGATATATCGATTATCAAATGCGCCGATTGTCACGCCAGCGACAATCCCAACTCACCGCGCGGGCCGCATGGTTCAAAATATCAGGGGCTGCTTACCGATAATTATACAGTTGGTGACAATATTGCCGAAAGCAGTCTGACCTATGGACTCTGCTACAAATGCCACAAAAGAAGCAGTATTCTGGCCAATGAAAGCTTTCCATGGCATTCGCGGCATATAACCGGAGAGCGGAATTTCAAGGGGGGCGGCACATCCTGCCATACCTGCCACTCTTCGCACGGCAGCGTCGAAAGCCGCTATTTGATCCGCTTTGACCGGGATTTCGTGACGGAAAGCTCCAGCGGTAAGTTGAAATTTGTTGAAAAGGGGATAAACACTTTTCATGGCGAGTGCTGGCTGACATGCCACGGAGTAGACCACAACCCGAGATCGTACTGACAGGGAGATGGAGATGCGCTTAACTGATCCTGAACGGGTACTGATGGTTCTTGCAGCACTGTTTTCGCTCTCTACCGTATCTATAGCGGATGGGGGCAAAGCCGGTCCGCACTCAGATTCCGGTGATTGTTCCATCTGTCATGTCGCCCCGGCGGACAAGCTGCGCAGCTGGTTTGCGCTTGGCTCTACAAAAAGAGAGCTGAAGCATGATCTCATCAAGTTGTGCACCAATTGCCATACGGTCAAACCGGACGAAGCGAATGGCATTGCCGTGGGGGTCGGGCATGCCACCGATAAAAAGCCGGAGACCAATCATCAGAATCTCCCTCTGTCAAATGACGGAACAATCAACTGTGCCACCACCTGCCACAATATGCATGTAACCGCCGATGACCGGCGCCAGCAGAAACAGCACCTGAGGCTGCCGGTCAACTCGCTCTGTATCGCCTGCCACGACAAATAGTTTCCATCCGGAAAGGGTCTTTTTTTGCCCTGGCGGCATCAATTTTCAGATTTGCTTGTGCGGCGTACCGTGTACGCCTCCGCGCAACTCCTCAATTTCTTAGCCAGGACAAAAAAATCCTCCTTTCCGAATTGGAAACCATCTTTTTGCTTTCAATTCTGCGCGGTATCACCAGAACCACAGGCACCCTGTCTGTGGTTTTTCTGTTTTATTCTTCAGGCATATATGGTATTTAATCAGGCTTATGGCGCTATATACCTGCAAACTCGGAGCATCGGACGGCAAAATTCTTTACAGGGACTTTGAGGCCTCAGAGGGTGGAGTTCTGCGGAAGAATCTTGAAGATCAGGGCTTCTTCGTATTCGAAGTAAAAAAGAAGCCGTTTCAGTTTCTTTTCGACAAGGGAATCAAGCGCAGAAAGATAGATAATAAAGCCCTTTTGACGTTCAACCAGGAAATGCTGGTGCTTATCAAGGCCGGCATGCCGATCATGCAGGTTCTTGACACAATATTGGAACGACACGATTCCGGAAAGCTATCGGAGATTCTGCTGCAGGTCCGTGAGGACGTAAAGGGGGGGGCGGCGTTATCCGTGGCCATGGAGAAGCATGGACGCGCATTCCCGTATCTGTATGTGGCCTCGATTCGTGCCGGCGAGCGTACCGGCGACCTCCCCAGGACTATCAGACGGTACATTCAGTACCTCAAACGGGTTGACAGTATCAGAAAAAAGGTTGTTGCCGCCCTTTTTTATCCGGCGATTCTGGTTTTCTTTGCTTTTTTGGCCGTAATGTTGCTGCTTGTCTATGTTGTGCCGATCTTCAGCCAGGTGTATGCGGATTCAGGCTCACAACTCCCTGTTTTAACTCAGCTGTTAATCAGCTTCACCCACCTGCTTCGGCGATATTTTTTTATTGGAGTCATTCTGATCGCCGGTCTGGTCGCCGCCTTCAGATCCTGGCGGAACACGGAAGCCGGCCGCTATACGGTAGACCGCTTCAAACTGACGATGCCGTATGCAGGTGAAGTCTTCACAAAATATTCAGTGGCCGGATTCACCCGGACGCTGGCGACTGTTCTGGGAAGCGGCATTCCGATCATAGAGTCCCTGCGCATGTCAATCGGTACGCTCAATAACGTGTACATGGAAAAGAGGCTGTTCGAGGCGGTGCGTTTCATCGAAGAGGGGGGACGGCTTTCCGTCGGTCTTGAGCGGATCAACATCATGCCGCCTCTGGCGCTGCGTATGCTTGGTGTCGGTGAGACTACCGGATCGTTGGAGGATATGCTGATCGACATTTCCGACTACCTCGAAGACGAACTTGAAGAACGCCTGCATCTTCTGACCACTGCGGTGGAGCCGGCCATCATGCTCGTAATGGGTGTCGTAATCGGGGTGATCATAGTCGCGATGTACCTTCCGATCTTCAAACTTGGCGGCACAATAGGATGACAATGCAGCATTTCAGGCGTAAAAATATCGGCACCATTCTGGTGGAACGCGGCAGCCTGTCTCCCGATAATCTGCCGTTTATCGTGGAAAAACTGGCAACGACCCGGCAGCGTTTCGGTGAAATTGCCGTTCGCGAAAAGTTTGTGGCCGATGAAGACCTGGCCTTGGCCCTGGCTGAGCAATTCAACCTTGAGTACATAGATCTCAGAAGCTTCAGGATGGATGAGACGCTTTTGAACTCGCTTCCGCCAGATGCAATTTACCGCTTCCGCTTTGTTCCGCTGGATATGACACAAAGCTCGATTACTGTCGCCGTGGCCGATCCGACCGATGTTGTCAAGCTTGATGAACTGGAACTTCTTCTGGACAGGCAGGTGCAGATCCGGATCGCATCCGAGTCGGCCATTGCAGGCGTCATCAAGGCCGGTGAAGGAACCCGCCGGGTCCTCAGGGATGTCTCTGAAGATTTCATGCTGCAGTTGGTCAAGGAAACCGACCGAGGCGAAGAGATCTTGTCGGTCGAGTCCATCGCCGAGGATACCAGCCCGATCATCAAGCTGATCAATACCACAATCCTGGACGCGCTGGATCGGCGGGCCAGTGACATACATATCGAGACCAGTCTGGATGGAGTAGATATCAAGTACCGCATCGATGGTGTCCTGTACAGGGCTAATGAGACGATTGACCTGCATTTTCAGGCCCCGATCATCTCCCGTCTCAAAGTCATGAGCGAGCTTGACATCTCGGAGCGCCGCGTACCTCAGGATGGCCGTTTCAAAATCCGCTTCGGTGAAAAGTCGATCGATTTTCGAGTTTCGATCATGCCCAGCTCTCTGGGCGAGGACGCCGTCATACGTATCCTTGACAAGGAGAGTATCGCCAGTGATCTGAAGGGGCTGACCCTGGAAAACCTGGGTATCAGTGAAAGAGAGATCAAGCGCCTGCGTAAGAAGATTCGCGAGCCTTATGGCATGGTGCTGGTCACCGGCCCCACCGGTTCCGGCAAGACCACGACGCTTTATGCCGCCCTGTCCGAGATCCATACCGGCAACGACAAGATCATCACGATTGAGGATCCGGTCGAATACATGCTGCGGGGCGTGCTGCAGATACCGGTCAACGAGAAAAAAGGACTGACGTTTGCCAAGGGGTTGCGCTCGATCCTGAGACACGATCCGGACAAGATCATGGTCGGCGAGATCCGTGATTCCGAAACCGCACAGAT
>JACRCG010000179.1 GCA_016219145.1 Deltaproteobacteria bacterium
GGCATAGCGCCGGTCATGGCCGGGACGATCCTTGACAAAGGTGATCAGCTTCCTGTTTTCACCGGCCGCCCGACCCAAACGACTGTCAAGCAGATCACAGACCAGATTGACAATGTCGATATTTTTCCATTCGTTATTTCCGCCGATATTATAGACCGAGCCTGGCGCAGCGCCCTTCAGGACAACTTCGATGGCCGTGGCGTGATCCCGGACATGCAGCCAGTCACGCACATTCAGGCCGTCACCGTAGACCGGCAGCGCTTTTCCGTTGATAATATTGTGGATCAGAAGCGGGATCAGTTTTTCAGGGAAATGATAGGGTCCGTAATTATTGGAACAGCGCGTATTGAGGGTCGCCAGGCCGAAGGTTTCGTGATAGGCCCGCACCAGCAGGTCAGCGCCGGCTTTGCTGGCCGAATAGGGTGAATTGGCCGCCAGCGGCGTATCTTCGGTGAAGTAGCCGCTATCGCCCAGAGAGCCATAGACCTCATCGGTGGAAATCTGCAGGAAGCGGAAATCAGCGACCGCCCCGGAGTCCCGGTGTTTACGGCTCTCCTCAAGCAGAATCTGGGTGCCCAGCACGTTGGTGCGCACAAAGATTTCAGGGCCGGTGATTGAGCGGTCAACATGCGACTCGGCGGCAAAATGCACAACCGCATCAATCATCATTTCAGCCAGCAGGCAGCCCACCAGTGCGGCGTAGTCAATATTGCCCCTGACAAATCGATAACGCGGGTCACACTCTACCGCCGAAAGGTTTTTCAGATTGCCGGCATAGGTCAGGCAATCCAGATTTGTGACCCTGCAGTCGGGATTGCCGGCCATGAATGAATGAATGAAGTTAGCTCCGATAAATCCGGCTCCACCGGTAACCAGAACGGATTTGGGCATGAATGTCACTGCTTGCGCTTCCTTTCAACACAGAATGGTCAGAACGTAGGCGTTCCCTTTTAGCATAATTACTGCTAATATGGGAACAATTTAGCGGGTCAACTTGCAAAAGAAAGGTGAATTCAGATGGCAAACGAGAAGAAATGCAATTGCGGAGCGGATCATCACGGGCATCTCTGCATGCTGCGCAGTAACGGAATGCAGGAGGAAATTGCCAACGTGACCAGCGATCCCAAATTCTACTGTTTCACCTGCGGCGGCGAGGCCAACTGTGCCGAGAATCTCTGTGAACCGGCCAAAATCGAGTAGTAGACGCTGCCAGAATCGTTAATGACAGTCAGATGACAGATTCTTCAACAGCAGTTGCCCCTCCAGATCATCGATAAACTGCCGGGCGGAGCGACCGCTCCTTCTGGCAGTGAGTCCGGCCCACTGCAAGGCCTTGACGCGCAACTCGTCATCCGGCAGAGCAAGACCTCTGCTGGAAGCATACTTCCGAACGACAGCCAGATACTCATTCTGATCAAAGCAGTAAAATCCAAGCGAAAGACCGAAGCGGTCCGACAGCGCCAGCTTTTCACCGACCGCCTCTTCCGGGTGGATCTCCAGGTCACCGCTGTTTGCGCTCATCCGCTCCGGCATAAGGTGGCGGCGGTTCGAGGTGGCATAAATCAGGATATTTTCAGGCCGCTCCTCAATATCTCCATCCAGCAGGGTTTTGAGCGCCCTGAAATCCCCCTCCCCTTCGTCAAAGGAAAGATCGTCACAAAACAGGATGAAGCGCTTTGGTATTTCACGTAAAACCGTCATGATCAGCGGCAGCGACATCAGATCCCAGCGTTTCAGCTCGATAATCCGCAAACCCTTCCAGCCGAACGGTTTTAGCAGCCCCTTGACCAGCGATGACTTGCCGCAGCCCCGCTCGCCCCACAACAGGACATTATTGGCCGGAAAACCATTGACGAACTGACTGGTGTTGCGGACGACCTCAGCGCGGATATCATCGATGCCGACCAGCTCGTCCAGATCAAACAGATGCGGATGAGTCACCGGCGCCAGTCTGCCACCGTTCTCGCCAACACGCTCCCAGCGAAAAGCCAGATGCTTTTCGAAGTCGGGAGCACTGTTTTCAACAGGGCTGAACCGGTCAATAACTTGCTCGAGCTTGTCAAGTATGACTGCGTATTTATCACAATAGTTGTTCATAATATGCCTTTAAACAGGACGGATTATTTTACCGATTCTTGCCAGGGATCTGTTATCCATCCATACAGAGACGGGTCCGGTCTGGCGGTTCAATGAGGATGATCTGGATGTCCATCACGTTAGTACCGGTGGGGCCGGTGATGAGGAGATCATTTATCCCTCTGAAAAAGCTGTAAGAGTCATTATTGGCGAGATATGCTTTGGGATCAAGTCCGATGCTGCGTGCACGCTCCGCTGTTTCTCCATCGGCAAAGGCTCCGGCCGCATCTGTTGGCCCATCGGTGCCGTCGGTTCCGGCAGACAGGAAGGAAATGCCCGGTATGCCCTCTATTTCTAACGCGAAGGCAAGGGCAAGTTCAGTGTTACGGCCACCCTTACCCACCCCACTGACAGTTACAGTCGTCTCACCGCCACAAATAAGGCACTGTGGCCGAATTGTAGAAGGCGCCACCGCAACCTCCCTGGCTTTTGCTGCAAGCTCTTTCCCGACGACTCGCGCTTCACCCTGCAACTCCGATGAAAGGATAGTAGTGTCAAATCCCATCTCTGAGGCTTTTTGCCTGGCAGCTTCCGTGGCCTTTTCATTGCTGCCTACGATGATGTTTTCGACACGCTCGAAGATCGGGTTTCCCCGCTTCGGTGTTTCCGGCAGCCTGCCGGTGCCGCCGGTGTCGAGGATTTTCATCACGGATGCCGGGATCCTGTCCCGCAGGCCGTATTTGCCGACTACCTCAATGGCTCGCGAGAATGTAGAATCATCAGGAGACGTGGGGCCGGACGCGATAACGTCAAGTCTGTCACCGATCACATCGGAAAGGATCAGGGAGATAACCCTGGCCGGATATGCCAGTTCGGCGAGTCGCCCCCCCTTCACCAAAGAGATATGCTTTCTCACGGCATTGAGTTCTTCTATATCTGCACCAGCCTTAAGGAGAAGCGCTGTCACCTCCTGCTTTTCAAAAAGTGTTACTGGAGGAGTTGGATCCAGAAAAAGGGCCGAACCGCCACCTGAAATCAGGCAGAGCACAAGGGTCTTTTCGTCAGCTGATTTCAGCAGATCGATCGCTTTCGCGGTAGCAGCCAGTCCGTTATCATCAGGCAGAGGATGACCGGCCTCAAAGACCTCCACCATCGGAGAGAGAGCGGCTTCATGCGTGTGGCCGTACTTGGTGATGATGATGCCGTGGCTCAAGGCCTGGGGCATCTGGTCGCTCACCGCTTTGGCCATCAAATAGGCCGCCTTCCCAAAACTGACAAGGAGGAGCCTGCTGAAACCGCCATCCTTAAAAATCCGGGAAATGTGGGGAACGTGGCGTGTCACGCATTCATAAGGGTTTGCGGCAGCAAGAGCCGCATCGAAGATGTCTGTCAATTGCTGGCTGTCGGTGTTTGTCACTATTCCCTCGCATTCATGTCGTCGGCCTTATCGAACGCTGCCTATCAGGATTACAATATTGTGAATCTCGAGAATGGAGGACCAGCATCAGACATCGATCGGTTTGAAGATCAGTACAATGCCCATTACTACAAATACCATGGTTTCTGCCGCTGGGCCCCAGTACCTTCCCGTGATGGCCATAACCATCCCTAGGACAAAGGCTGAAACAAAGGTACCTTTTATATTGCCGAGCCCTCCTACGAGAACTACCGCAAAACTGACCAGGAGGACCATCATCCCCATGTAGGGATGAACGGAAGTGATCGGCGCGTAAAGTACCCCCCCCAGTGCAGCGAGGCAGCTCCCGATGACGAAAATATAGGTGAAATACTTGTCTACACTGATTCCAAGCCCCCTTACCGCGTCCTTGTCTTCTAGGGCAGCAACAACAATCTTCCCCACCATGGTTTTCTTGAAGAAGATTAGCAGAGCGATGAAGATCACAACAGCGAGCAGAATTATGATGAGCCTGTAGAGCGGCAGTGTGATGCCGAAAAGGCTTATATCTATGCCGACGGGGTCGGAAAGGGGTATCGGTGAGGCGCCCCATATCCATTTTATGGCGTCTATACCGATCAAGGCAACGGCATAGGTCGCTATGATGGCGTAGTCTATAGAAATACCGTAGAGCTTCCTTACGACAAAGCGCTCTATCACGTAGCTTATAGGTATGACAGCAAGTACCGCGACAAGGGCTCCGAGGATAAAGTTGTTCCTGGCGAAAGGGAGCGTGCTGATGAGAAAGTATGCGCCAAGCGTATAAACGAGGCCATGGGCAAAATTTACGATTCTCATGGTTCCGAAGGTGAGCGAAAGGCCGATACTGATGATGAACAGGATGGCTCCGATTGTCAGCCCATAGGCAATTGTGCTTATCATGGTGTCCTCACCGGGATTGCTTTGGTACGGCTTTTGAATTTCTCGGAAACGTAACCCCAGACACCTGCCCTGAAGCGGAATACAACGATAAGAAGGGCAAAACCAAGAAACATCTCCCACCTTGGTATGTATGAGGCGAGGTAGTTACTGATGGCCATGTAGATGACCCCGCCGATTATGGCCCCGTAGAGACTCCCTGCGCCACCAATAAGGGCGGCAAAGAGAACTTCGACAGCCCTCGACGGATCTATGAAGCTCGGCGTCACATAGCCGTAATTGATTATGGAGAGGGCTCCCGCGAAGGCGGAGAGCGATGAGGAGATGACGAAAGTGATCCACTTGTAGTTAAACGTATTGTAGCCGAGAAACTTGACTCTGGTCTCATTCTCCTTGATCGACTTTATCAGTATCCCGTACGGAGATGAGGTGAACTTCCTGAGAAGATAGTAGGTGACAAGGAGGCAGAGCAGGACAAAACCGAATTTGAACGGTTTGTTGCTAAAGTCAATAAAACCGAACTTGGAGAAAGATACCGACATCCCGTCTTCTCCTCCGGTCTGCCTGGAAAAAGCCACGACGACAAGAAAGTAGCCGACCTGATTAAAGGCCAGGTTGATAAGGGCAAAACAGGCGCCGGTGGTTCTGACGATAATCGGCCCCAGTATAGCGCCAAGAAGCGCCCCAACACAGATGCCGGCAATAATGGCAAGAAAAGGGTTCCGGGAAACATGCTCGGTAAAAAGTGTAATCCCGTAAGCCCCGCTCCCCAGGTAAAGCATGTGACCAAAGGACAACCGCCCCATAAAGCCATAGAGAATGTTGAAGGCCAGAACAAAAATGGAGAAGATTATGAAATCTGTGGTCCGGTTTATGCCGAGTACCGGCATGATCGCCAGGAAGCCGGCGGCAATAATTAGTATGTCACGGAAGCTTTTGAATCCGGTGCTGTTCTGGGTGGCCAATGTACGCTCCTCTCCCTTTCATCTTGCTCTTATCTATCCTGCCCTCTAGTTCATCCCGAAGTGCCATATGGCTGACACTTCGGGATGAAAACAGGAAAAGGGGATTCGCCCTTTTTTAATTGAGGCTCGCGAGAAAATCTTTGTACTTCATGACCGTGCCTATTTTCGGGAATATCCATTTTTCCGCGTAATTCTGTTCTTCATCAGTGTCCGTACCGGTGCAGTCGCCAATCACAATGACGTTGTACCCCTTGTCGTAGGCGGATCTGGCAGTTGATTCCACGCACCAGTTAGTATGGAATCCGACGATTGCCACCGTGTCGACCATGTTCACACGGAGCGTGTAGTCGAGTGCCGTGGACCAGAAGGCGTCGAGAGTCTTCTTCCCCCTCACGATAATATCACCCTTTTCCGGAAGCAATTCCGGTATGATCTCGGGACCGGGGGTCCCCGCCACCCACGCGCCGTTTACCGGCTTCCCGTCTATCTCCCACCCTGTCGGCATATCGATTTCAAGGCCTCTCAGCCCCCCCATGCCCGGTCCATTCTTGTCGATCTCCGGGAACCCCGGCTCGAATGCTTCGAACGGCACATAAATGATTTTTTTCACCTTGCTTCGCGCAGACTTTACCAGGTCAACCAGATTCGGTATTACCTGCCGTTTTTCGAGCTGTTCCGCTATGAACTGGTACATGGAACCACCCGGTTTAAGGAAGTCGTATTGGGGTTCGATCAAAACAATTGCCGTTTTTGCTGCTTCAATCTTCTGCATTGCCATGTTTAAATCCTCCTTCTTTGATAGGTTTAGTCTTCGCACATCACGGACGACACGCCGCGAGCCGATTCACAGATAGCGTTCCATTGCCGCCTTGTCGTTAATCTCCGCCTTGTCCACCATCTCTTTCATGATCTTGCCTTCCTTGACCATGTAAACCTTGTCTGCAAGCATGCCGACTACCGAGAGATTCTGTTCCACGATCACCATCGAAACCTTCCCCCTCATCAGCGAGAGTACGTTAAGGATATCGTTGATTGTTCCGGCGGCAAGACCTTCCGTCGGTTCATCGATCAGGAGCAGTTTCGGATTTCCGACGAGCGCCCTGCCGATAAGGAGTATCTGTCTCTGTCCGCCGCTCAGGCTCCCCGCACTCAGAGAGAGAAATTTTTCCATTTTGGGATAGAGCTGGAGTACTTTCTCCACGGCATCTTTCATATTCTCCTTGACCGGATAGGCGGCAAGTTCAAGGTTTTCCCTCACCGTCAGCTTAGAGAAGACCCGTTTGTCCTGAAATATATACCTGATACCGAGGAGAGCCACCTTTTCGGGGGGGAGTCCTACTATGTTCTTTCCCTCGAAGAGAATGGAGCCTGAGCGCGGCTCCAGAAAACCGGCGATCGATTTGAAGAGCGTGGTTTTTCCCGCGCCGTTTCGCCCGGCCACGAAGACCATTTGCCCTGGCTCGACCTCCATCGAAATTCCATGGAGCGCCATGGCGTTTCCGTATGCGACATCAAGACCAGTTACACTGAGCATGCCAACCCCTCCTCTTTTCCCCAGTAAACTTCTCTCACAAGGGGGTTGCAGAGCACATCGGCCGGCGCGCCTTCCGCGATAAGTCTCCCTTCGTGCATAACGCTCAAACGTTGTACCAGGTCCACGATTCGGGATATCTTGTGCTCGATTATGATAAAGGAGATATTTTCCTTGACCTTGCGGATGATCGCGGAAA
>JACRCG010000176.1 GCA_016219145.1 Deltaproteobacteria bacterium
AGGAGGAGTTCAGCAATCCAAAACGGCGGACGAACAACTGTAGCTCTTCTCTGATTGAATTCATTTCAGGCTCCTCGGGACGATTCTAACCACTATACTTGCAAATTGCAAGTTTTATTGTAGCGACCATCACGGGTGGGCTGTTTATGGTCATTCCCGGGACCGGATTCAACAGCCTCCCTTGCAGTGGCTATGGCCCTGAGCTGGTATCTTTTCTTCAGCCACCGCGTAACAATTTTCACCTGCAAAGTTCATATTTTATCTTGACACAAGCCTTTACTCTCGGTATATGTTCCCGTAGCGTGGAAAAAAGTAGTAAATTGTGGAAAATATTGCCTGAGAGACCGCCATGTTCAGAGGAATTTTCGAGACAACCGTAGACGCCAAGGGGCGCACCAGCCTTCCGGCCAGATTCCGGGAGATTCTTGTCGAAACCCATGGCGACGAACGCTTTTTTCTGACCAATTCGGTTCCGGTCGATCTGGGAGACGGTGTTTACAGTTCCGGGCTGCTGATCTTCCCCTATAAAGAGTGGTTTGCATTTGAGGAAAATTTCCGCATCAGCAAGGGTTTCACCTCCGAACAGCGCAAAAGCATCCTGCGCACCATCATCTCCCCGGCGCAGGAATGCAGCGCCGATAAACTGGGCCGTTTTCTGATTCCGCCGCCGTTCAGAAAAAGTGCGGCGCTTGAACGGGATATCCAGTTTGTCGGAACAATGGACAAGATCGAGATCTGGAGTACCTCCGAGTGGGACAAGGTTCGTGCCCAGGATGTCAAGAACTTCCCGAGCGGCACAGAGGCCGCCGCCGAGCTTGGTCTCTAGTGGCCGGATTCAGCCATCTTTCGGTCATGCCGGAGGAGGTAATCCGGTTTCTGGACCTGAAATCGAATGCCGTATATCTGGACGGCACGCTGGGCGGCGGCGGGCATGCCGCGCTGATCCTTGAAAATGCGCCTGATGCGCAACTGATCGGCATTGATCGCGACCTGTCGGCTCTGGCCGCTGCCGGGGAACGGTTGACAGCGTACGGTGAACGTTTTCATCCTGTGCATGGCGATTTTGCCGGAGTTTCCGGCCATTTGAGCAGTCTCGGCATAGCGGCGCTGGACGGATTCATCCTTGATCTGGGGGTTTCATCGCATCAGCTCGACACGGGAGAACGCGGCTTCAGCTTTCAACAGGATGCCCCGCTGGATATGCGCATGGATACCAGTTGCGGCGAGACCGCTGCCGACCTGGTCAACAACCTTACGGAAGCGGAGCTGGAGCGCATCCTGATCGAATATGGCGAGGAGCGCTGGGCCAGAAGGATCGCATCATTTATTGCCAAAGAGAGAGCAGAGTCGCCCATATCCACCACTTTGAAACTGGTGGATGTCATCAAGGGAGCGGTTCCAAAGGCCAAGTGGGATGAGCGTATCCATCCGGCCACACGCACTTTCCAGGCTCTGCGGATAGCGGTCAATCATGAACTTGAGAGCCTTGAGCGCGGCATGCGAGCCGCCCTTGACCTTCTGAAACCGGGCGGACGGGGTGTGATTATCTCGTTCCACTCTCTGGAAGACCGGATCGTCAAACACATCTTCCGGGAATATGCAGAAGGGTGCACCTGCCCACGCCAGCTGCCGGTTTGCGTGTGCGGCAAACAACCAGGAGTGAGGATTCTTACCGGAAAGCCGGTAACAGCAACACAGCAGGAAATCGACGGCAACCCGCGAGCGCGCAGCGCCAAATTGCGGGCAGTAGAGAAAATCTAGCACCACCCCACCCTCCAACCTCCCCCCGCTGGGTGGAGACTTTAAATCCCTTCCCCCAGCGGGGGAGGGCCAGGGAGGGGGGGAGACTGATTGTAACAGGAGGTAAACAATGGCGCAGACAAGAGTGGATTTTGGCAAAGTTGCCGCTCCGCGCCCTTTTGGCGCTGGAGAACTGGCACCCCACCGTATCGATATTTTCAAGTACCTTATGATCTGCATGATACTTTTCACTGTTGTTTCGGTCTTCCATGTCTGGTCACGCTTCAAACTGATCGACCTGAACCTGGAAATATCCGAGACTAGCCGGCAGCTGAAAGAGGCCGAGCAGGAGCACAAGCGCCTCAAGCTGGAGTCGGCATCCCTGAGGACGCCGGCCCGCATTGAAGCCATTGCCAAGAGCGAGCTTGGAATGGCTCTGCCGACCGAACAGCAGATCGTTCACGTCCGATGAGAGACGAGAAGGAAAAATGGGCACGCGTCCGGATCATCATGATCGGGACTGTTTTTGGCCTGTTATTCCTGACCGTAGTCGGACGGGCCTTCTACCTCCAGATTCTGCAACATGAAGAGCTCATCAAAAAGGCCGAAAAACAGCACCGCCACAGAGTAGAGCTGACCCCGGCCCGTGGCAGTATCCTGGATTGCAACGGCACACCTCTGGCTGAATCCATCCACATGGACTCCTGCTATGCCGAACCGCGCCGGATAAATGACGTCGAAGGCACAGCTGCTGTGCTTGCGCCGGTTTTGGGCGTACCGAAGCAAGAGTTGGCAGCCAGGCTTTCGGTTAACAAATCATTTATCTGGGTTGAGCGCGGGCTTTCGCCGGATACGGCCAAGCGCATCAAAAACATGAAGCTGCCCGGCATCGGCTTTGCGCCGGAATCAAAGCGCTTTTATCCCAATCTTGAGACGGCAGCCCACGTAATCGGTTTTACCGGCCGCGACCCTAACGGTCTGGAAGGAATCGAGCTTAAATACGATGCGACCATCCTTGGAAACACCGGCTACATGATAACCGAGCGTGACGCCCTCGGAAGAAATATCGCCGTAAAAAACACTTTGATTAAAGATTCATCCCCCGGAAAAAATATTGTCCTGACTCTGGACAAGACCATTCAGTTCATTGCCGAAAAAGAGCTTGCCAAAGCGGTGACGGAGAGTGGGGCCAAAAGCGGCATGGCGCTGGTCATGGAAGCGGACACCGGCAAGGTCCTGGCCATGGCGAATTACCCGACTTTCAATCCGAATGCCTATTCGCGCTATTCGCTGGCCCAGCTTCGTAACCGGGTGGTGGTGGACAGCTTCGAGCCCGGTTCGACCTTCAAGGTTTTTACCATTGCAGCCGCACTGGATGCCGGCGTAATCAAGCCCACCGATGTGTATAACTGTGAAAACGGAACCTTCCGGATCGCCGACAGGATAATACATGACGACCATCCCCACTCACGCTTGTCGGTTTCGGAAATAATCAAATACTCCAGCAATATCGGTTCGGCCAAGATCGGTTCCAAAATAGGCGAGGAGCGGCTTTCCAGCTATCTGCGCAGCTTCGGTTTCGGCACCCGCACCGGGATCGACCTGCCGGGCGAATCAATGGGCAGCCTCAAGCGCAACTGGTACGGGATCGATCTGGCGACAATTTCCTTCGGCCAGGGGGTCTCACTTTCTGCTATCCAGCTGGTTTCAGCAGTCTCCGCCATTGCCAACGGCGGCAATCTGATGAAACCGTATCTGGTTGAACGTATTTTTGATGATAGCGGAAAAGAAATTCAAAAATATGAGCCGCAGATCGTGCGGCGGGTAATATCGCCGGACACGGCCGGTAAAGTTACTAAAATGATGGAAACCGTTACCGTTGATGGCGGAACCGGTACCAAAGCAGCGGTGGACGGCTTCCGCGTGGCCGGAAAAACCGGGACGGCGCAGAAGGTAGATCCGGTAACACGGACTTATTCACCAACTAAAAGGATTGGCTCTTTTGTCGGTTTTGTCCCGGCCGACAAACCGAAATTGACCATTGCAGTGATAATTGATGAACCTCAGGGAATCAAATATGGCGGAGTTGTCGCTGCGCCCGCTTTCCGTGGGATCGCCCAGAACACGCTGGCCTATCTGAAAATACAGCCCAGCCTGCCGACCAGCAATACACCCAAATCTGTTCAGGCAGCTGTTTCTCCGCCTCCGCCTCCCGAAACGCTGTCAGACGGAGATGTTCCGGAGACAGCGGCTGAAGCTGCGGTGATGCCGAACTTTCAGGGCATGAGCATGCGACGGGTCCTGCAGGTCATGGAAAAGCGAAATATCAATATAAGACTGCTGGGAAGCGGCAGGGCCGCCCAGCAAAACCCGCCGCCCGGGCACCAGATCAGGGGGACGGACGAGGTCTGGATTAAATTTTCACCTTCTGCATGAAGGGATAACGCCTGCCGGGAGACCGGCAGGTTTTACCGTTTTTACTGGAGCAACGAATGACTCTTGCTGAGCTGCTTGAAAAGATGAGCGATTTTGATCTGAGCGGTAGCGCTTCAGTCAACATCACCTCCCTGACCTGTGATTCACGCAAGGTGCAGCCCGGCTCCCTGTTTTTCGCGCTGCCTGGCGCTTCAAGCGACGGGCACCGCTTTATAGACCGGGCCTTGGCCGCCGGTGCTGCGGCAATCGTGCTTGAAGATACCGCCTATGCGCCCGGTAGCGCCACATGGATCAGGGTAGCCGATGCACGTGCCTTCATGGGACGCATGGCGGCGACCTTTAATGGCGATCCGACCGCCTGCCTCCCGCTGGTGGGCATAACCGGCACCAACGGCAAAACGACCACAACTTATCTGATCGAGTCGATCATGGCTGCCGCCGGCCGGCCGGCTGCAGTACTCGGCACGATCAGTTACCGCTTCGGCGGAACGATCATAGAGGCATCCCACACCACACCCGAATCAACAGAGCTACAGACGGCCTTCAGGCAGCTCAAGGAGGCCGGAGCCCAGGGGTATGTAATGGAGGTGTCTTCTCACGCTCTGGAGCAGAAAAGGGTTGAAAGCTGCCATTTCGATGTCGGCATATTCAGTAACCTGACACGCGACCATCTGGATTATCACGGCAGCATGAAATCCTATCTTGAGGCCAAGCTCAGGCTGTTTTCGGAGCTGCTCCGCCCCTCGCAGCTGAAACCGGTGCGCCATGCCGTGATCAACATGGACGATCAGTATGGGCCTGTCATAGCCAGACAGTGCGCATGTCCTGTGATCAGCTTTGGAATCAAGGGAAACTGCAATGTGCGGCCGGTAAACGTAAGTTCGTCTGTTGACGGTATCCGCGGCACACTGGTGACTCCCGAAGGGGATCTTGACTTTGCCTCGCGCCTGACGGGGCGTTTCAACCTTTCCAACATTCTGGCAGCGGCCGCTGCCGGAGTGGCCCTCAAGCTGCCGCTGGAGTCCATCAGCCGGGGAATCAACGATCTTGCAAATGTTCCGGGCCGCATGGAACGGGTGGAAAACCGACTGGGGGTGACTTGTCTGGTGGATTACGCCCACACCGGCGACGCCCTTGAAAATGTGCTTACCACACTACAGGAGATCGCAACCGGGCGGATCATCACCGTCTTCGGCTGTGGAGGGGACCGCGACAACGGCAAACGACCGATCATGGGGAAAATTGCTGCCGCAATGTCGGATCTGGCCATCGTGACCTCCGACAATCCCCGTACGGAAGAGCCGTTCAGCATACTGGAGCAG
>JACRCG010000177.1 GCA_016219145.1 Deltaproteobacteria bacterium
GCTGAATTCCAACCCCTTGCTGGAGTGCAGCGACATCAGCGTGACCGCGTTCAGGCCATGCTCCTTGCCGTCTTCCGCCGGCTTGTCCTCATCCATCAGCGAGATCCGCTCCAGGAAGGCCGAAAGCGTTCCGCGCGGGTTCCTTGCTTCATAGTCGGCCAGGGAGTTGACCACCTGCTCGATGTTTTCGATCCTTTTGCGGGCCTGTGCGGCGTCGTTCAAGGTGCGATACATTTCGTCCTCGATCCGCAGCCGGTTGAAGAGGGCGTTGACCTGTGCCCCCATGTTGCGGGAGGTGAAACCGCTCATCACCTCTTTCATCATGGCGTGGAAGGCCAGCACCGTTTTTTTGCAGGAAGCTGAAATTTCGGCAATTTCGTTTACCCGTCCCAGGGTTTCGAACAGTGCCACGTTGTGTTCCATCGACCACTGGTTCAGTTTGATCAGGGTCGTGTCACCGATGCCACGGCGTGGAAAATTGATTATGCGCAGCAGCGAAGCCTCGTCGCTGGGGTTGTCGATCACCTTCAGGTAGGCGATGGCGTCCTTGACCTCCTTGCGTTCGTAAAACTGCTGCCCGCCGATCACGACGTAGGGGATGCGCTCCATGCGCAACTTTTCTTCGAAGGCGCGGCTCTGTGCGTTGGAGCGGTACAGGATTGCCAGGTCTGACCAGAGCAGCTTGTCGCGATACTGTTCCAGCATGATCGCTTCGACCACCCTGGCCGCCTCGTCCTCTTCGCTTTCGGCCACCAGCAGGTCGATTTCCCGTCCGGCGCCGCTGGCGGTCCAGAGCGCCTTGTCGCTGCGCATCGGGTTATTCCTGATGACGCTGTTGGCGGCGTCCAGGATCGCGCCGGTGGAGCGGTAGTTCTGCTCCAGCTTTATGGTTGTGCAGCCGGGATAATCTCCGGAAAAATTCAGAATATTCTGGATCTCGGCCCCGCGCCAGCCGTAGATGGACTGGTCGTCGTCGCCGACCACGCAGATATTGCCGTGCCGCCTGGCCAAAAGCGAAATCATCAGATACTGCGAGGCGTTGGTATCCTGATATTCATCCACCATGATATAGCGGAAGCGTTCCTGCCAGTGGTTCAGGATGGCGGCTGTCGATTGCAGCAGCTGCACCGAGAGCATGATGATGTCGTCAAAATCGATGGCGTTGAAGCCTTTGAGCAGCTCCTGATAGCGGGGATAAACTGCGGCGGTAGCCAGTTCCAGAGGATCTGGTCCGGATCGATAGCTTTCGGATCGATGTCCCTCTCGCGCACCGCCTGGCGGATGACGCCGGCCTGGTCGGAGGAGGAGTAGATCGAGAAGTTGGGTTTGAAGCCGAGCGCGCGGATGTCGCGCCGCAGGATGCGCACCCCCAGCGAGTGGAAGGTTGATATGACGATCCCCTTGGCCAATTGACCGGCCATGCCGCTGACCCGTTCGTTCATTTCGCGGGCAGCCTTGTTGGTGAAGGTCACCGCCAGGCTGTTTTCGGCCGGGACGCGTTTGTCTTTCAGGAGGGGTACGATGCGGGTGGTGATGACCTGGGTCTTGCCGGAACCGGCCCCGGCCAGAATCAGCAGGGCCCCCTCAGTTGTGTTGACAGCGCGCTGCTGTTGCGGATTCAGTTTTTTCATGGCTAATGATGTATCACGAAGCGCGGCAGTGAGGCAATTTTGTTTCTATTTATTACCATTAATATGCGTTGACACCGTGCTGAAACCGGGTATAAATGCTGGCAGAGATTTTGCTTTATATAAACTTCGGTAGCTTGTGTGTGAATATTTGCTCTGCGATTTTGGTTGCCCAAGGAGGCCAGACATGAAAATTTTCTACAGGGAAGAACAGAGTGCGGTAGGAACAAACTACTTCAGCCCCAGCCCGAGGAAGCCGGCGCTGGTGCTGGAAAGCTGGAAGAAGATGGGGTATCAGCTGCAGATAGCCGACTTTGAACCGGTTACCCGTGATCAGCTAAAACAGGTACATGATACCGAATATGTTGACGGTGTGCTGGATGGCATGCTGAACAACGGTTTTGGCGACCAGGACCCGAAAATCATCCAGGTTCTGCCTTACGTCAGCGGCAGTATGGTTGCCGCAGCGCTTCATGCGTACAGCACCGGTGAGACTTCCATTTCGCCTACATCCGGGGCAAACCATGCCGGATACGAATTCGGAGGAGGTTTCTGCACATTCAACTTTCTTGCCCTGGCGGCCTGGGAGGCTCATCAGGCCGGCGCAAAAAGGGTCGGGATAGCCGACTGCGATATGCACTGGGGAAATGGCACGGCCGACATTATCCGGACGCTTGGATGGGATTGGGTTGATCATTATTCCTTTAGTTCCGATGCTTCAGTAGCCAAGGCTGACATTGACCAGTGGAAGAACTCGTTTTCCTGGCGGATTGAAGAGATGGCTGCCGGGGTAAATATCATCATCTACAACGCCGGGGCTGATCCGCATATCAATGACCCGCTCGGTGGCGTATTGTCCACCGAAGATATGAAAACGCGCGACCAGATCATATTTGCAGCTGCGGCTGATCACAATATTCCTGTAGTTGTCAGCCTGGCCGGCGGTTATCAGGATCCGATTGCCCCAGTGCTGGAAATTCACGATAACATGTACAAAATGGCCAGGAAGTATGACCCGGCCAGCAAAGGGCAGTACGATGAATTTTTCGAGTCCTGAAGCACGAATAACTGACTTTCCCGGATTCGCAATCTTCCGAGCCGCTGCTGCGGCAAATTTCCAAAGCGCTTGCGGATGGAAA
>JACRCG010000182.1 GCA_016219145.1 Deltaproteobacteria bacterium
CGAAACCATCCAGAGCCAGAATAAAACCGCCGGCATGCGCCGAAACAGATGTAAGGGTAATCTCTTTCAAGCCGCCGTTTTTCGCTCTCAGCAAAACAGTTTCAGCGGACTGCAGGCTTTCGATATTACCGGAATACGAGTAGAGCTTTAAAAACCCTCGGATCCCGTGAGTGGAGCTGATCTTTCCAACCGGAATCAATTCATCTTGCAAATGATTCACCTATTCTACAATCTTGAGAACTGCCTTCTTGTTGCCCTTGGTAGACACTGCGTTCAGGATGGTGCGGATTGCCTTGGCGGTACGCCCTTCCTTGCCGATAATGCGCCCCATATCCTCCTTGGCGACCGTAAGCTTGATCACCAGAGTTTCATCTTCCGTTTCCTCGGTGGCGTTGACCTGAGCAGGGTCGTCAACCAGTGCCTTCGCGATGGTTTCAACAAGCGTCTTCATGGCGGTATCCCTCAATTCACGTAGAATGACCGGCGGACCGGGATGGAATGGATACGGTCTGCTATGCTGCCTGGGCTGCTAATTTCTCTAAAACGCCGGCATTCTTGAGGAGCTGGCGGACAGTGTCGGTGGGCTGTGCGCCCTTTACGAGCCATGCCAGAGCTTTTTCCTCGTTCAGCTTGACCGCTGCCGGGTTCTTGGTTGGATCATACGTACCGACATTTTCAATGAAACTTCCGTCTCTGCGGCTACGCCCGTCAGCAACTACTATCTGGTAAAACGGTCTTTTTTTTGCGCCTGCACGGGCAAGCCTGATCTTTGTTGCCATTTTTGATTCCTCCTGATTTTTCCTTCGATTGTTAGTAATCCATACGTAGCGATAAATGCTATCGGAACGGCATCATTCCCTTGCCGAATCCTCCCATACTTTTCATCAGTCCTTTTGGCCCAAGTTTCTGTAGTTGCTTCATCATCTTCTGCGCCTCAGTGAAGCGCTTGAGAAGCTGATTCACTTCCGGCACCGTAGTGCCGCTCCCTTTGGCAATCCGCAACCGGCGACTACCGTTGATAATGCTGTGGTTGGCGCGCTCGCCAGGCGTCATGGAGCGGATTATGGCTTCAATTCTCTTGATTTCGTTTTCACTCGGCTGGGCGCCTTTCATCTGCTTCATCATCTTGCCCATGCCGGGGATCATCCCCATGATCGATTCCATCGATCCCAACTTTTTGATCTGCTGCATCTGGTTCAGAAAATCTTCCAGATCGAACTGGTTTTTCTTGAGTTTTTGCTGTAGCAGTTCAGCTTCTTTGCCGTCAAATACGGATTGAGCCTTTTCAACCAGGGTAAGTACATCACCCATGCCCAGGATACGCGAAACAAGCCGGTCGGCATGGAACACTTCAAGAGCATCCAGCTTCTCGCCCAGGCCTGCAAATTTGATCGGTTTTCCGGTAACGGCCCTGATTGAGAGGGCTGCGCCCCCCTTTGCGTCTCCATCAAGCTTGGAGAGCACGACGCCGCTGATATCAAGAAGATCATTAAAGCCGACAGCCACATTGACCGCTTCCTGGCCGGTCATGGCATCAGCTACCAGCAAAATCTCGCGCGGCAGAACTGCGGCCTTGATCTCGGCCAGCTCGTTCATCAGGAAATCGTCAATCTGATGACGACCAGCCGTGTCCAGAATTACGGTGTCGTAGCCATTCAGCTCGGCAAACTTCATGGCGTTGGTGCAAATATCAACAGGCTTCTGATCGGCCGAGGAGTTGAATACCTCAAGACCCAGCTGGCGACCAACTGTTTTGAGCTGTTCAATAGCGGCCGGGCGATAGATGTCGGCCGGTACCAGCAGTGGCCGACGTCTCTGCTTCTTGAGCAGATTGCCCAGCTTGCCGCACGTGGTAGTTTTTCCGGCCCCCTGCAGACCGACCATCATGATCGCTACCGGTGGCTTTGCTGCCAGATCAAGCGAATTATCTTCGCCGCCTCCCATGACGGAAACCAGCTCATCATGGACGATCCTGATAACCTGCTGTCCGGGCGACAGACTGGTAAGTACTTGTGTGCCGACCGCTTTAAGGCGGACATTTTCGACAAAATCCCTGACAACCTTGAAGTTGACGTCAGCCTCAAGCAGGGCCAGGCGAACTTCGCGCAGAGCCTCCTTGATATTGTCCTCGGTCATTACCCCTTGACCGCGGAGCTTTTTAAAGACTGATTCGAGTTTGTCGGAAAGGTTGTCAAACATCTTGGGTTATACTGCCCCGGCTGCTAAGGATATGCCAAAAGGGGATCACTATAAGGGGTTATCAGCCTGACTGTCAAGAACTAATTGTTTTTAGGGACTTGGAAGATACTGATGTACCGGATTTTACGCTCGGATTCGGTCCTGATTTGATGCCGCTGATTGAACAAAACCGCAGGCGCAGCATAAGCTGCGGTGAGGATTTTGTGATTGAAGGGGCGGCAAGGACGACTTGAAGGCGAGATGTAAATGGTATGTTAGTGTTTGCCGAGTCCCTTATAACCGTATTACCCGGACGTTGGACAGAGTGGTTTCTACGGTAGTGAGCATGTTGGTGGTGCCTCCGGAGAGCAGTTTGTCCTTTTTGCCGAAGAAGTCGAGGCAAAGACCGCACGACAGAATTTCTACGCCCATACCGGCCAGTTTGCCGAGCGCTTCCAGCACAGCCGAGCCTTCCGTAGTCAAGTGTACACCGCTGTTCATGAACAGCAGGCGCGAAGGAAGATTGCCGGTTTCCAGCAGTGTGTGGATAAAATTCTTCATCAACAGGCGACCAAGTTCATCCGGACCATCACCAAGGCGATCAGAGGTAATCAGAAAAACCGTTTCAGCAGATTCAACGCTAGCCGTTGGTTTTACAGCAGCCGATACTCCATGCGTAATGGACAATGCCCAGGCAGCATCGCACTGTTCTTCCGACACATTAAAGCCCCGGTTAACAGCAAAACGGGTGACATTCTCGCGCGGAGCTCCGTCGTCAAGCAGAACTCGAACCTCCCCCAGCTCTTCAAGTGTTCTTTTGACGGTAATTACCGGGGCCGGGCAGGCCATGTTTCTGCAATCAATCGTATTCACAAAGCGTTACCTCACTGTGATGAAATATTTTCGCTATTGGTCCAGACGGTTTCATACACTCCGCCGCTCATGCGCCGACAGACGAAAGCCGGCAGAAGTTTCTCACGGTCAAGTGCCTGCATGATGCTGTCGTTGCTGTCGTCGCAGAATCTGAGCGCCAGGCCGCAGTCGGTCGAAAGCGCCCGTGGCGCCGGAATCAGCAGAATCGGGAGACCGAGCTTTTTCAGGACATCTTCAGCCTTCATAACCCGATGGGCAGAGTTGAATACCGCCAGCAGGTGTCCTTCCTGAATCATTGTGCGATTCTCCATGATTTGGGCGCCTTATGTAATGCAATCGGTATAAAGCCGATTGACAAACTGTATACGACTTTCTACTATGCCCGAAAAGGAGTGGTACATGCAAGACTCAATCCCTCTGCTCGGAACGGTCGTGCTGGCATTTGTAATCAGCATTCCGTGCGGTTATCTGCGGCAGAACTTCAGAAAATACTCGTTCATGTGGTTTTTTCTCATACATGTTCCTATCCCGTTTATTGTGTTGTTGCGGGTCAAGGCCGGTGTCAGCTGGCATTACATCCCCTTGACCCTGGCCGGTTCGATTGCTGGTCAGTTATTGGGCGGAATTATCAGTCGCCGGAGAAAACAGGATGGCAAAACGGTCTAGAATGAGCTTCCCCAGGCCGTTGCCGGGGCTTTTGCAGGAAAGCTTCCAGACACTCGGTCTGGCAGAAAGATTACGTGACGCCGAAATCTGGCGGATCTGGCCGGATGTGGTTGGCGCTGTCGTAGCTGCCCGTGCCCAGCCCATGCGAATCATCAACGGCACCCTGACGGTAGCGGTGTCGAGTGCGCCATGGATGCAGGAACTTCGTTTCATGACCGGCATGATGAAGGAAAAACTGAACGGCCGCCTCGGCTCGGAGGTGGTTCGTGAGATAGTCCTTAAAGCCGGAAGAGTGGATACACCCGCAATTGAGGCCACAGAAGAGCCCCTCCACAAAAAACGCCTGACCCCCCGCCAGAAAGCATTGATAGAAGAACAGGCAGCGGAAATCTCCGATCCTGAAACCCGCCAGGCCTTTGCTGAACTTATGAAAACCAGTATGGAATACCCTGCCTGATCAGGCCCTGGTCAGCTGTCTGTACTTGATTCTGTGCGGAATATCCGCCGCTGCGCCGAGCCGTTTGCGGCGGTCTTCCTCATACTCGGAATAATTCCCCTCGAACCAGACTACTTTTGAATCCCCCTCAAACGCCATGATATGCGTGGCGATGCGGTCCAGAAACCAGCGGTCATGGGAGATGACCACGGCACAGCCGGCAAAGTTCTCCAGAGCTTCCTCCAGAGCCCGCATGGTGTTGACATCCAGATCATTGGTCGGTTCGTCCAGCAGGATCACGTTGGCGCCGCTTTTCAGCATTCTGGCCAGATGCACCCGGTTGCGCTCGCCTCCGGAGAGGGCTCCGACCTTTTTCTGCTGATCGCTGCCGGAGAAGTTGAAGCGGGAAACATACGCCCGCGAGTTTACTGCCACCTTGCCGAGCTGGATCATCTCCTGCCCTTCAGAAATCTCTTCCCAGATGGTTTTGTCCGGGTTAAGCGCATCGCGGCTCTGGTCAACATAGGTCAGATGAACAGTTTCACCGATGCGGAACGAACCGGAATCAGCCTGCTCCTGCCCGGTTATCATGCGGAACAGTGTTGTCTTGCCGGCGCCGTTGGGGCCGATGATGCCAACGATGCCGCCGCGCGGCAGACGGAAGGTCATCCCGTCCATCAGAAGGCGCTCCCCGTACCCTTTGGCAACGTTGTCGGCTTCTATGACGATATCCCCCAGACGTGGGCCGGGGGGAAGATAAATCTCCAGATCGCGGGCATGCTTTTCACTCTCCTGGGAAACCATCTCCTCATACGCGCTGATGCGGGCCTGAGACTTGGCGTGTCTCCCTTTGGGCGACATCCTGATCCATTCCAGCTCGCGCTGCAGCGTTTTCTGACGGTCAGTTTCCTGTTTCTCCTCTGTTGCCAGGCGATTCTGCTTCTGCTCCAGCCAGGACGAATAGTTGCCTTTCCAGGGGATGCCCTCACCGCGGTCCAGTTCCAGTATCCAGCCGGCCACGTTATCCAGGAAATAGCGATCATGGGTGACGGCGATAACCGTTCCGGGGTAGCTGTGCAGATGGTGTTCCAGCCAGGCCACGGTTTCTGCGTCCAGATGGTTGGTCGGCTCGTCCAGCAGCAGGATGTCGGGCTTTTTCAGCAGCAGACGGCAGAGCGCCACCCGCCGTTTCTCTCCGCCGGAAAGTACCTTTACGGATGTATCGCCATCCGGGCAGCGCAAGGCATCCATGGCCATTTCAAGTCGGCTGTCCAGATCCCAGGCGTCCAGGTGATCCAGTTTCTCCTGCAACGTGGCCTGCCGGTCGCACAATTTTTCAAAATCGGCATCCGGATCGGAAAACTTGTCGGTAATGGCGTTGAATTCAGCCAGCAGGTCAACCGTCTCCTGTACCCCTTCCTCGACGATCTGCCGGACTGTTTTTGATTCATCCAGGCGCGGTTCCTGCTCCAGATAGCCGACCGTATACCCCTGCGAAAGCACCGCCTGGCCGTTGAACTCCTTGTCCACACCGGCCATGATGCGCAGCAGCGACGATTTACCGGATCCGTTCAGGCCCAGAACGCCGATCTTGGCGCCGTAGAAGTAGGAGAGGGATATGTCTTTGATTACCGGTTTTTTGTCATAAAACTTGCTGACCCGCATCATCGAATAAATTATCTTGTTCGGTTCAACCGCCATCTTGCGCCTCCTGATTGTCATAAATAGCTGAACAGCTCTTTTACCGCCGCGCCGCGCCACTGTCAACCGCTTTGGATCTTTACAGCCGCAATTGATGTTCGGAGTTTCCGGACGGAAACTAGCCGGGAACATCGTTTGGGTGGAACGGTTGTAGAGCATGCTGTTTTGTGGTATTTATTCAACATTAAGAGTAAAACCGATTCAGCAGAGATATCGAAAGAGCGGGGTGTGAGGTATGAAGTGCTTTCAGACCGGAATCATAGCTGTATTGCTGGCTGCCGTTTTCACATCTCTGCCTTTTGCCGCAGATGCTGATCAGGAAAAACTCCTGTTCGGATCCAAGGCTGGCGCATCGGTTCACAACAAGCCTTCCGCTGCCACAGTTTTCACTCTGACAGAACCTGGGCATATCACCCGGATATTTACTTTTCACTGGAACTACGGTCTTGGCGCTACTCCCGGAACTATCAGCATAGTTGATCAAAAAAACGGCCATGTCATGGGGCTCTGGAAAGCTGTCGGAACCTCGAGAGAACCGGACAGTTTCCAGGGTGCCGCACAGCAGGCCCCTCCTTTCCTGTACTGGTCGGTCAGGGCGGACATCAATCTGCCGGCCGGCAGCTATGAGGTCGTGGATTCCGCCCCCTCATCATGGTCAACCAGCTCTGAAATCGGGAACAAGGGCTATGTCATGGTGTTCGGCGAACCTCTGAAAACTGCGGAACCCGAAGCGGCGCCGGTTGCCGCGAAAGTTGAGCCGCTGCCGTATCAGAAACAGTTCAAGAGCCAGAATGCCGAACTCCCTCCACTTCTTATTCAGCAGAAGAGTGTCACCGAAGCTCTCAATCCTGACGTTCTCGCCGGAGGCCGTCCGGGCGGTGACGTGCTGGCTACCAAGGCGCTCATGCGAACGCTGGTCGGGCCTCTGGACGCCGGGCAGGAGAAAGTCTTTAATGCCCAGTATGCCTCCGCCTATGCAAACCCGACCCCGAAAATCGCCAACCGGCATAAAAAGCTGAACAAAAGCCTGATCAGCGCGATAACCGAGCGTGAACTGATGCTGCAGTCCCTGCGCGAATATGACGCTTCAATGGAGCAGGTCGCAATTGCCGAAGCGATGGGTGATCAGGAGTCCAGAGAAGAGGCGCTTTCCATTGCCGATATCAACAACAGGATGCTGCAGATATGGGCTGCGAATATGGAAAAATATGCCGCTGAGGCTGGCAAAGCCGATCAGGCCGATAAAGCGGTACAGCCTGATCTGCCGCAGACAGTAGGATCGCAGGCTTACCGTGATGCAGTGAAGGTTACATCCGAGGCGGCCAATGCGGGTGCCAAAGAACCGGTAGATGCCGGCTATCTGGGTAAGTGGGTACAGTACAAAAACGTTTCCCACGAGGCGATCAGCTGGACTCCGGCCTACATTCCGAAGCATACCAGTTCGATCTCCGAATCAAATGCAACAGCCGATTTTACGTTTCTTGATCATGGTATGAGCGGCCGCCATCAGGCGGATGAGGAATTGCACAGAAAGCTCAAGATGTCCTGGGAAAAGCCGCCTCAGGAGGTGTATGTCTACTCGGATCGAGCCAAGGCGGCTGCTGATCCGTCCGCACGCTTCAGGATCAGGGGGGCAATTGAGCAGACGGTAACATATTCGCCGGCGGAATACGGCAGCAAGCCTTATGCCCCCTTCGATCGTACCAGAGCCAGTTTAGTGGCTGAGATAAGGCTTACAAGCAAGGAAATCCCCGGAAACGACAGCGGCTGGGGGGGGATGATATCGCTGACCGGAGGAAAGAACTCGGCCTCGGTAGAAATCAACAGGGATCCAACGAAGACGAAACATTCAGATACCTTTGAAGCGGAGTTTACTCCTGATTCCGGCAGCTGCTGCAATGACAAACTGCTTCTGGGGGTGAAATTCAGCTTTTACCACGGATATTCGATCTTCTATTACAAATGGGTTCCTCCGCAGCCCAAAACAGAAGTTGTGAAAGAGTTCTTGCCTGACAGGAGTCTGGATGCTGAGAAGAACGAAGCGATCAGAGAACATCTGACCAACATACACTACGCCGAAAAGGCGATTGCCGGTTACAGGCAGGATCTGGCCAATGCGAAAGACGCAGCTGCAGCAGACCGGATCCGCTTCAACATCGTCCACCTCGAACAGGATATCCATGATTCAAATGATCTGATCGAGTCAATCAAGACCGGCAAGATAGTGCATACCCGTGGACCCTGGGAGCAGCATGCCGAGGCGGTGGCGGCTCAAAAATCGCGCGAGCTGGCCGAAACCGCCCGCCGGGGACAGCAGATGCAGGCTTCGGCGCTCAAGATGGCAAAAGTGCTGGGTCAGTATTCCCCTGATGAAGCCAGAAAGGCGCACGAGCTGATTCTTAAACAGATCAGCACCGGCCTGTACCAGAAAGGCGGAGCGGAAAAGGCCCAGAAAGCGCTGGCCGAAATATATGGAATGACCAACGCCAGCTGCCGTAAAGCCCAGTCTGAAAGGGTTCAGGAACAGGAAATCGCGGCTGAGTCGGCTGACCGGGCGGCCCGCAACCTGCGCTATGTCGAGGGGCTGAAAAAAGGAGCAGATACAGCCGTCTTCATCGGTACGATTTTTACGCCGATGGGACCGGGCGCCGTGATCTCGATTGCGTATGAAGGGGCCACGGTCGGAGTTGAAAAGGGGCCGCTGGAGGCACTCAAAGTCATGGCCAAGGATGCTGCCGCCATGGCGACCATGGTCGGGGCGATGAAGGGCGGGCAGGCGCTTTACAGCAAATTTATCAATCCAAAATCTGCTGCTAATGTGAAAGAGGCGTTTGCCGCCGCCAAATTTCAGGAAGAGATGAAGTTTAATCAGGCGCTGGCAGAACGTGTCAAGGAGACCCAGGCAGCGGTCAGCAGCGCTCATAAGGCCGGCGCGACAGCCGAGCAGATTGCAATGCGCGAAGCGGCCGCCGCCGAAGCGGTTTCAGCGGCCAACTCCAGCACTCTGGCCAAGCGCATCCTGAAAAATGAGCTTAATCAGGCCCAGGAAGGTTTCAACGCCGCCAAGAAACAGTTTCTTGCGACGGCTGGAAACCCGGAGGCTTCAAAAATTGCCAAAGCCAACCTGGCCGAAGCCGGTCGGCTGCTGCGAGAGCAGAAAGGGCTGCATCTTGGCTTCCAGACCAGTCTGGATCAGATAACCTCCAGGGTTGACAGCAAGATGATCGCAAATCTGCGCGCCAAGGGTTACAACGTAGAACCGTCCTGGTTCAAGGATTTCCGTAACGCAACCAGTGTCGGTATCAACGGTGACCGCGACCTGGGGCTGCTCAGGCAGTTTGAAACAAAGTTGATGAAGACCAACCTGGCAACCGGCCAGAAAACGCCGGTTTTTCACCTGGAAACGTTCATGCAGGATGCCCAGAAAGAGTACGAAAACTCCTATAAACTGTTCAACAACGGCCGCAGCGCCAAACTGGCCGACCAAAATATCACCACCAGCTGGCATTCCGAGGCCTTTCCGCTTGAATTTCTGGACAGCGAAAAAGTTGGAACCGCCACCAGTGATGCCTGCCGCCGCGCCGGAAACACCATCTACAACAAGGTGACAAATGCGCTTGCAGGTGCCGATCCGGAATTTGTGAACCTGCAAAAAGCTTATGCGAGCCTTTCAAAAGATCTTAAAACAAAGGTATTGCCCGTATTGGCCGGCGCAAAACCAAAAGGAAACATTACTGCCGCAGCTTTGGAAAAGGCGGGTAAACAGTGGGAAGACGTTGCCCATGTCATGGACGATTTTGCCAAAGGCAGGATTGATCCGATTGAAGCTATCAAAAAGGTGCGCGATCTGACCGGGGGCAAGACCATAGCCCAGGTTGCACAAGATGTGAAAATGGTTATGCAGAGTGGAGTGGGCCAGCCGCGAAACTGAGAAGGGGAATTGCAGTTTTTTCTGAAGACCTTTGAGGTTTTGAAAACCTCAAAGGTCTTTTATCCTAAAAACGGCAGTTCATGAACCACAGAGCAACTGAGCAACTGAGAAATCAGACAGTTACATCAACAACAGGGATAACCAAAATGGTGAGTTTCTTTCTCGTTTTAACCTGAATTATTCTTTGTTTTCACTCAGTTGCTCTGTTGCTCAGTGGTTCAAATGCTTTTTCTAGGTTTATAGATATACGTCTGACCATAATTTCGGATCACAACCCCAAAAAACTGTTAATCGTTTTCTGGACTTCAGAGATTGATACACTCCTGCCTTTGTCAATATCCACACAATTCAATGGTATATTTAATCCTAGAAACATGTTGATGGCACTCTGAACCTCTGCAATGCTGACTTTTCCATCGCCGTTGCAGTCGCCCGGTTTAATGATTGTAACCGGTGGATTGACCCAGGAGGTTTTGAGGCCGAAAGTATTTTGTCCGTCGGATCCGAAATTTATCCAGCCAATGTTTTCTCCCCACGCCTGGCCGCTGAAAACGCCAGTGGTTCTGTCTATCCTTACTCCTGCGCCGACAGGAGCGAAATTTATCCAGCCGATATTCTCGCCCCAGGCGTAGCCGGACAGATTGCCGATCCCGTCATTACTGACACCCGCACCTGCCGGGCTTAAGTTTATCCAGCCGATGTTTTCGCCCCACGCATACCCGCTTATCCCGGTTGCCGAGATAACTGCTCCCTCTGCACTGGATGGCAGGAAATTGATCCAACCGGTGTTTTCGGACCAGGCATAGTGAAATCCGCAATTGCCGGGATCCGTGTTGCCAGCGTATGAGGCTTTTCCCGTCAGCCCCATGAGAAGAAGGATCAGGATAACAAGAGGGGGCAGTGAGCCCGCAGGGCAAACAGATTTTACGGATTCTGTCAGAAAGCTCATAGTCCCGAACGAACGCAACGTACATATATGTCAATAGCCTTGTTTATGTTCCCTTCGGTGCCTCCCATGAAATCCACATAAAACGGTTCGTTCGGTGTGGCACCATCAACGGTGGATGTCCAGTAGAAGAACTGCGGATTCGTAAAGGGGTGGGCGTTTGGCAAGGCTGGTGTCGCTTGCAGTCTGTCTACAAGAGTGACAAGTTCACTTCTGGTTGGAAGACGCCAGTTGATCAGGTTTATGATGTTCAGATTGCTGCAATATGTTACTGCATCGTCCCAGGTTCTGGTCGCTGAATCGGTATTTCTTTGCCATACAAGCCCGGTTTCACGGTCAATGACCGCATCGGTCTGGGTTACCTCAAATCGCGCTCCGATTTTTTTATAGATTGCGTCCAGTTTTTTGTAGATATCCTCCAGTGTATGCATTGTCGGCGCTGGCGCAGCAGCAGGTCCAAGGCTGCCTGAAAGTGCTGGAGCAGGCAGCATGATTAATGCAGTGATTACCAACAGCAGGCCCTTTGCAAAGAAACGTCCTCTTTTCATCCAGATATTCTCCTCGGTTTCATAGTCTGTCGTAACTACGGTATAACAGGCCATTTGAGAGATCAATTGACCATGTGCGTCACGCTACTCTGCTATTGACTCTATAGAAATGATACTTGAAATGTCAATGCGAATAACTTGACAAAACAGACTAATACGGTACTATTTCAAGATAGGTATATTCCAGAAAGGAGATTGTTTTATGAGTATAGATGTTCAGGAGGCGGTTAAACGCTCCATTCAGACCGAAAAAAACGCCATGAGTTTTTATCAGCTGGGGGCGCAGAAGATGAAGAATCCGGATGCCCGCCGCGTCTTTGAAACACTGGCGAAAGAAGAGCGCGAGCATGCCTCGCATTTTTACAAAATTTATACCGGCACCGATATACCATCTCTGGAGGCCTTCCTTGACAGTCCGCCCGATAATGAATCGAGCTGGA